>CANTHI010000014.1 GCA_947653505.1 uncultured Eubacterium sp. | reverse complement strand
TTCTATTATTCTGAATCTTTCAAGGTTATTTCACTGTTCAATTATCAAGGTTCTTACCACTTTTAACAGCTTCTACTTTTCTTTCCTGTATTTGCTATCCCAGCGGCTTTTGCATTATAGCATTGTTTGAGATGTTTGTCAAGAAGTTTTTTAAGTTTTTTTATTTTTAACTTTTTTCTTCTTTTTTCCCAATCTTTCAACACCATTTTATTTTGTCGTTTTCCGCGACAGCCAGATTATAATAGCACATTTGTTGTTTCCTGTCAACAACTTTTTTTTACTTTATTTTCCAGCGAACGGAGAAGGAGGGATTTGAACCCTCGCGCCGCTATTAACGACCTGCACCCTTTCCAGGGGTGTCCCTTCGGCCAGCTTGGGTACTTCTCCATAGCTGCTCGAACACGAGCTTTCTCTTATTTTGCTCCACCTTTCGGCAGACATTAGAAAAAGAATTCTCACGAATTCTTTTTACAATCATTTCGGGCATCTCTGCCCCGCCTATATTAAAAATTGTTTTCTCTGTTTATACAATCCATGATAAGCAGATGAAATTCTTTTCTAATATATGCAAACGGAGAGGATGGGATTCGAACCCATGTGCCCTTGCGGACAAACGGTTTTCAAGACCGCCTCGTTATGACCACTTCGATACCTCTCCATAATTTACTTGTCCTCTGGCGTCCCCGCCGGATCAGAACATAACAGATAATATCATCCTTTCTACATTCTGTCAATACCTTTTTTTTATTTTTTCAATTATTTTTCATTTATTTTTGAATTGTTCCATTGTGGCTATGCTGACACCAGATGGAAGGCACTGGCTTCGGAATTATCCAGGTCAGGGCTTCCTGCATTCTTCCGAAGTCACAGCAGCCAGCACAGATTCCCTCTCCCAGCGTTCAGACACCAAAAATAACTATCCCCTGTTCTTCAGAAAAACAGCAGCAATCATCAAATCCTCCGGTGTCGTCACTTTGATATTCTCATAACTGCCTTCCACAATTTTCACCGGCTGCTGAAAAGCCAGCTCCATTACCATCGCATCATCTGTAATATTTGCAATCTGTCTTTCAGCAATCACCTCATATGCACGCAGAATCTCCTGATACCGGAACGTCTGCGGCGTCTGCATCATCCAGACAGTATCCCGCAGCGGGGTCTGGACCGCAAAATGCTCCTCATCTACTATTTTTACTGTATCTTTTGCCGGCATGGCCGCGATGCCGGAACCATATACGGCAGCTGCCTGAATGGTCCGTTCGATCACTGCCTCTGTCACGAGCGGTCTTGCGCCATCGTGAATCAGCACCAGACCGGCATCCGTGGCTGCACGCAGCCCCTCATATACCGACAGATAACGCTCGCTGCCACCGGCTACGATCCTGCTTACTTTCTGGAACTGATACCGTCTGACAATTTCTGTCCTGCAGTACCCGATGTCCTTTTCTCCTGTTACCAGTATAATGTCATCCACCCTGCTTTGTTCAAATGCACGCAGAGCATAATAAATCAATGGATAACCTTCCAGCGTCATAAACTGCTTTTGTATATTGCTGTTCATACGGCTTCCCTGTCCTGCCGCAAGCACAATTGCGGTGCATTTCATCTATCATCCCTTCTTTCCATAAAAAAACTTTCCATAAAAAAGCTTTCCACAAAAAAATGTTAAAAAACAACCCGTCGTGCTGCCTTCTTTTCCTAAAGGCCCTGCTGCTTCATCCGGAATCCGGACGGGTTATTTTTTAACATTTCCAAAAGAACTGTAAACAGCCTGCAATGCTGTACTAGTACATCGATCATTAAATATCCCATAGGTTCACGCCGGATATTTTTTCGAGAGTGCATGGCAAAAACCGGAGGTGTACCGGGGTACATTGAGGATTTTTGCCATGTGCTATCGGAAAAATAGACAAGTGAAACTATGAGATATTTAGTGACCGATGTACTAGCTTCCCAGTCTCAGATTCGCAACGGCATTCAGACTCCAGTCATCCCGCCTGCCGGCCAGATAATGGTAATAAGCTGCCGTTCCGATCATCGCGGCATTATCTGTACACAGCACCGGTGAAGGACAGTAAAACTGTATGCCATGCTCCTGACAGGCCGTTTCCATGCGCTGCCTCAGGACTGCATTGGATGCCACTCCGCCTGCCAGCGCGAATTTTTCTGCGTGATACTGCTCCGCCGCCTGCATGGCATTGTCCGTCAGTACATCAATGACGGCCTTTTGGAACGAAGCAGCAACATCTTCCGTTTTTACCGGTATCTGTTTCATGTTACATCCATTCAGGTAATTCAGCACTGCGGACTTTAACCCGCTAAATGAAAAATCATACGCACTGCCGCTAACCTTTGCCCGCGGGAAATGAATGGCATCTGCATTTCCTGCGTGGGAAGCCTTTTCAATCTTTGGTCCTCCCGGATAGCCCAGGCCAATCGCTCTTGCTACTTTATCAAAAGCCTCTCCCGCCGCATCGTCTCTCGTCCTTCCTGCTACTTCATAAACACCATAATCCAGTACTTTTACCAGATGTGTATGCCCTCCGGATACAACCAGACATAAAAATGGCGGTTCCAGATCTTTATATTCTATATAATTGGCGCTCATGTGGCCTTCAATATGATGAACGCCGATCAGTGGCATCTGTTTTGCATATGCAATGGCCTTTGCTTCTGCCACACCTACCAGAAGCGCTCCTATCAGCCCCGGACCGTAAGTTACGGCAATGGCGTCCATATCATCCAGCGCCATTCCTGCTGTTTCCAGTGCTTTGCAGATCACCTGATTGATACGCTCTATATGTTTGCGTGATGCGATTTCCGGCACCACACCTCCATATAAGGTATGAATATCAATTTGTGAGGAAATAATATTTGATCTGACATCTCTTCCGTTTACGACAACTGCCGCCGCTGTTTCGTCACAGGAACTTTCGATTGCCAGTATTTTCACTTCCTGACTGCTGTCCAATCGTACTGCCCTCCTATCTTATCACTTAACGCTATTCTTCCACATCCTCTGCTTTTATCAGATGATATGCCAGTATTTTCCATTCTTTGTTCTGATCCTGCCGGAGCAGGTAACTCTGATAAGTCTTGGTAAAATTGCTTTTTCCCTGTTTGATAAAATAAGTTGCCTGCACATAAGCACATTTACGTCCTTCAATCTCCCGGAAACGCACTTCATCAGAATCACAGACTCTGGTCTGTAAAATCCGGATCTCATCTTCTTTGTAAGAAGCGATTTCCTGCTGCAGCTGTGTTTTATATGTATCCTGCGGATTATTCTGAAGCAGTTCCTGATCCAGGAGCTTTCTCGCCTGCACCATAAGCTTTTCAAACTGGCCTTCATCATATCCGCCTTCGTAAGCGCATTCGATAATACGGTTATAAAATCTGACCACTTCCCGCGGTGTCGGCGGGTAAGCACTGTCAAGCTGCCTGGACAAAACCTGCTGCAGCTGTGTGATTTCCACAGCATCCTCAGCTGCTATCGTCTTGCGGTGTGTCATATAAAAATAGCAGCCTACGATAACCGCAATGACCAGTACAGCTGAAATCCCCATTTTTATATATTTTTTCATAAAAAATCCCTCCTTCCGCCAGACTCAGTGCACCAACGATGATTACTGCTCAAAATTCATCTCCAGCATCCTGCCGTCTTTTCCCAAAGATGCATGTTCAAAAATCTCACGGACCTTTGGCATATAGTCTTCTGCCCGCACCAGCGACGGTGAAAAATGTGTCAGCCACAGCTCCTTCACCTGCGCGGCTTTTGCGACCTGTGCAGCCTCGTAAAACGTCATGTGCTTATACTGCTTTGCCTTTGCCAGTTTTTCCGGCTCCGCATACATCCCTTCACAAATGAGCAAATCCGATCCTGCGGCATTTTTTACCAGTAATTCCGCAGGACGGGTGTCCGTACAGTAAGTCAGCCTGATTCCTTTCCGGGGAGGCCCCATCACCTGTTCTGGCGTATAACAATGTCCTTCATATTCTACTGTATTTCCCTTTTGCAAAATGCTCCAGTAATTTTTCGGAATGCCAAGCTGCAGGGCCTGATCAGCCAGAAACCGTCCCTGTCTCTGGATCTCAATCGTATATCCATAACAGGGCACATTGTGCTTTACCATAAACGCGGTAATCTTATAACCGTGCAGATAAAACTCCTGCTCCGGTTCCTGAATCTCAATACATTCCGTCTCAAACGGCAGCTCCGGCGCAATTACCCGCAGAGCCGATACTACCCTCTTTAGACCTTTGGGGCCGATCAGCGTCAGCGGTTCTTTCCGTTCTGCATTTCCCATCGTGAGCAGCAGTCCCGGAAGGCCGCTGATATGATCCGCATGATAATGCGTAAAACAAATAATATCGATCGGATGAAAACTCCATCCGGCTTTTTTTACAGCAATCTGCGTACCCTCTCCGCAGTCTACCATCAGGCTGCTTCCATTATATCTGGTCATCAGTGACGTCAGAAAACGGTACGGCAGCGGCATCATCCCTGCTGTCCCAAGCAGACATACATCTAACATGCTTACTCCTTTATTTTTAATTCTATAACAGTTCCCGTTCCTCCGTCTCCTGCGGCGGCTGTGCAAAAGTCTCCGTCCAGGCGTCAAAACAGGATTCACAAATTATCATCTTGTGGCGAATGCCGTCTTTTTTTGAAAAATATCCCCAGCTTTTTTCAATTAAAACATAATCTTCCAGCGCAACCTGCGTATGTTCTTTCATCTGGATTTCTTTTCCACAGCAATTACAATATACTTTCATCTTCTACCTCCCGGCTGTCTGTAGCATTCGTCTCCATACGGAATACGTCTGATTTTCAACTGTTTTATAAAATGTAATTACAGTATAATATAACAGCCCGAAAGAATATAGCGGGAATGACTGGTTGTTTATCTAACTGTTGCTAATCCGTAACATCATCACCAGCGCGTCATCCTGCGGATTCTGATAATAATTTTTCCGGATACCGACACTCTCAAAACCGTTTTTGTGATACAGACATACCGCTGGTTCATTCCGGCTGCGGACCTCCAGAAAAATCCGCTGTATCCCCTGTCCATGTGCCTCTTCCATTACTTTTTGCAGCAGCCGCTGTGCGATTTTCTGACGCCTCCAGCCTGACGCAACCGCGACGTTAGTAATCTCACCCTCATCTGCCGCGAGGTAAATACCACAATAGCCAGCCACTGCTTCCTTTTCCACCGCTACGTAAAAGTGCACATACTCCAGCGAAAGCGTATCATAAAAAGCCTGCTCTGACCACGGTGCCGAAAACACTTCTGACTCAATCTTTGCAACACTGGGAATATGATTTTTTTCCATTTTTATGATATCTATATTTATCATTTTTATTTTGCGTTTTCTATTTTTGTATTTTTAATTTTTGCATCTTCATTTATTATGCCAGTTTTTTACATTCATTTTTAACTTTTATGTTAACATCTGCCTTTTGTATTATTTTATACAAATATCCTTCCATTATTAAATCTCCATATATCTGTGATCCCATCTTATGTTTCCGCACGCTGTGCTGCCTCCATCCGCTCCCGCTCTGCCTGTGACATCCGCAGATAGTCCGGCCGGTGTTCTGCCGCAGTCTGGATTTTCCCCGCACGGTAATATTCCATCGCCAGCACAGCGGTCGCGGATGCGCGCTGCTTATTCAGATGTGCCGGTGCAAAAGTATATGGTACTCTGCAGGACTGTTCGATGTACGGAGCGGCTACAGCAGTCCCGTCTCCCAGAAACGTGACGGCCTGTCCATATTCGTTAATTTTCTCTATCATTTCATCAATGCCTGCCGCACACTGCCTGATTACCGGATACATCTGATATCCCTCAAACCGGTACAGACCGGTATACACCTGATTTCTTCTGGCGTCCATCAGGGGACAGACCGCCACACTGCTGCCTGCGAGATTGTATGCCAGCCCTTCTACTGTCGGAACGGGAATCAGCGGTTTGTCCAGCGCCAGTCCCAGTCCCTTCGCCGTGGCCGATCCGATCCGCAGCCCCGTAAACGATCCGGGACCAGCGGCAACCGCAATCGCGTCAATGGTATGCAGATCCAGCTCCAGCATACGGACGACTTCGTCAATCATGGGAAGCAGTGTCTGGGAATGTGTTTTTTTATGATTAACCGTATATTCTCCAAGCAGCCTGTCATCTTCTACAACAGCTGCGCTGGCAACCATTCCAGAGCTGTCTATAGCCAGTATTTTCATAAGCATTCTCCATTTCCGGCGCCAGCCTGTTCTATCGTAATCCGGCGGTAGTCAAAGCCTTTTTCCGGATCCTTTTCAATCGTAATCTTCTGGTATTGCTCCGGCATCAGCTCCGCTATCCGGTCTGCCCATTCCACCATAGTGACCCCTTCTCCGTAAAAATAGTCCTCATATCCGATCTCTTCCATTTCCTGTGGATCTGCAATCCGGTAGACATCAAAATGATAAAACGGCATCCGCCCCTCCTCATACTCCTGCACGATCGTAAACGTCGGACTGCAGACCGGCTCCCTGATCCCAAGCCCGCTGGCAATCCCTTGTGCAAATACCGTCTTTCCGACTCCAAGATCTCCCATCAGCGCAAAGACACTGCCCGGAGCCAGATGACTTGCAAACTCACTGCCCAGCCGTGCCGTCTCTTCGGCTGAATATGTCTCGTATATCATATACGCATTCTCCTCAATAATTTCCCATAAAATCAAATGCTGATTTATATTTATTTCATTTTAAACCGGTATTTTTCCAGATGCTCCCGCGCAATCGTGCGGATCGTATCATATTCTCCTGTCACCTGATCTCTTGGTATGATAAATGCATTGCGCGGATTGATGCAGACAAGAATATTGTGTCTGGTCGCAACGACACGGTACACCTGCTCCCATGCAAGCGTGGAGCTCATTTCGTTTTGCGAAGTTGTAATGCCGGTATCATCAATCGTGTAATGCAGCACATGCTTTAGTACCGGCGAACCTTCTACCTGCTGTCTGGAACGCAGATACAGGGTCAGTGGCGTATAAACCAGCAGAATCACACCGATCATGATACACATCACGGAATTGGTCAGACTTACCTCTCCCCATCTTCTGACGCCTGTCACAAGCGCAATTCCCGCGATCAGAACCGCAAGATAACCACTGGCCGTCGTATATGTATGATAAAGGTTGTAGCGGTACATATCAGCCGTGCGAAGCTGAATATCAAATTCCGTTTTCATTTTTAATGAAAGTTCCTTTCTCTACTCTTCAGAAGCTGTATTGGCGCTCTTTTTATATCCGGTCCGGATCTTCCGGCATTTTGTCCGGACTATCCAGACTTCCTGTTAAATCCAGATAAAAATTCGCCGTTGTCTGTCTCATATATGGGGCAATCCAGAGCATACCCACTCCAATGGAGCACAATCCGAGCAGCTGCCATCCAAGAAAACTCAGCTGTAGAAAAAACAGCCGCTTTTTATTTCCCTGCATCAGCCTTTCCGACTCCCGGAATCCCTCCAGCACAGTCATCTGTGGATGCTCCAGATACAAAGGATAAATCAGCTCAAACATATAAATCAGATACAGCTCCACAACAGCTGTCACAGCCAGCACACCTGACAGAAATACCGCCCTGCCTGCCGTTGACTCCGGGAGAAAGCAGTATATGCACACACCCGCTGCAAGTACCGGAACTGCCAATATTGCGTAAAACAAAACTGTCGCCAGTATCAGCCGGTCCGGTCTGTTCCGGAAGACCCAGAACAAATCGCCAATCCCCGTCTTCTGCCTGCGTGCCAGCAACAGATGCATCCGCAGGACACCCGTCTGCAGCAGCCGTCCCAGAATCTCTATAATGACCGCCGCAAGCAGATACATCATCATCGCCGCATTCCATTCCATCGTCAGCCCTGCCGAAAATGGCGCCAGCAAAAAAGACGGCAGTAAAAAAGCAAGCACCATCGCAAACATGACAGCAGTGTAATTACCAAGCAGATATTCGCGCGCAAGCCGTTTTAATTCCCCACGGGATCGTTTTATCATGAAAGCTGTCTCCTAATCGTTATTTCCGGATACTTTTTATGCCGCATAATCAATATTTGCACCTCTGAGCCGGATTGCATCCTGTGCTTTCCGGTCCTTCTGATAAGGATTGGATTCGTCCGGATAAGCAATCGATGTATTGGTCTTTCCTCCGGCTACATATACCGTACCACATTCCGGACATACTGCCGTACGCAGTGATACACTGCAGGATACTACCTGTCCGTCTTTCTGCGCTGCTTTTTCATACGCGTTGGATACATGCTGCTGCTCATGAGCCATGACCGTAGCAGCAGATGCCTTCGGCGAAATATGCCCCGGCGCTTTAAACGATACATCAGATTCATTGGATCCGTCCTGATATTTGCGCTCCCTGCATGTCTGACAATCTGCGGGAGAAGATTTATATCCGCCTTTTACCTGATGTGCGCCATCTGCCCCCTGTGCCTGCCCTGTTCCGGAAGCCGCTGCACGACCTGCCCCTTTCTCCTGTCCCGCTGCAGCACCGCCAACAGAATATGTTGAATCAGCATACGCAGCATACGGACCATACGAACCGGAAATTCCACCTGTCATCATAAAAACACCTCCAAAACCAAACAAATTTATGATATGATATATTGGTACATTATATCACATAATAAGAGGATTGAAACAAAATAATGAAAAATTTTTTCAGAACCAGAGTCCGGACGATCGAAGACGAATTTTTTCTGCTTGGCATACTCGTTGCTGTCCTTGCGCCTGCGGCTGGTCTGCTGCTGCGGCTTTTAAACCTGCAGCTCCATCTTCCACCATGCTGGTTTCACCTGCTCAGCGGTTATTACTGCCCCGGCTGCGGCGGTACAAGAGCGCTGCGTGCACTGCTGCATGGCCAGCTCCTGCAGGCTGTCCGGTTTCACCCCTTTGTACCCTATGCAGCTGCCGTATACCTGTATTTTATGATTACACAGGCAGTTGAGCGCATCAGTCATGGAGCATACCCTGTCGGCATGCGGTACCACAATGGCATCGTCTGGACAGCCTTGGCGCTCATTCTGGGCAGTTTTATCGTAAAAAATGTGCTGCACTATACTTACGGCTGGATACTGTAGATGTGCTGCACTATACTTACGGCTGGATACTGTAGGCTTCCACCATCTCCATATATGCCTTCCAAAATTCTTCGATGCTGCCATATTGTATGATCAGCGTCAGAAACGAGCCAGCCAGCAGCAAAACAGAGAGTACAATCGCTGTTACACTGACCATCAGCGCCATTCTGGCGTTTGGCGACATGGTCGTCTCACCGCCTTTGGACAACAGCGCGAAGACAATGCCCAGAACCCCGCATAAAAAAGATGTATAGACACAGCAGATGGTAGAAACTGCGACTACACTTAACACAACAGCTGCTGTTGTCATCGGCAGCGAGCGGCGGTCTGTATACGTCCGGCCGTTCTGACTGCTATTTCCAAACTCCATAAAAACTCCTCCTGAAATTAAATCAAAATCTGTTTTGCGTTCTTTGGCAGCCTGTGCACATGTTCAAGAAAACTCCTGGCAGCTTTCCCTTCCGCTGCGTCATACGTATATCCCAGCCTGCTTCCCACATACTCTGCTGTCTGCCCAAACAAATCGCACATCAGCATCACCGCTGTCCAGGCTTCCTGCACATTTGCGCCAAAATAAGTACGCAGGTATCCCTGATACTCGTCCGGTTCCAGCCACCTGTATAAATATTTTGCAGACTTTCCGACACTGACCTGAAAATCCGTTCTGATACCGGCTTTCCACGCAAGCATCTTTTCCAGCTGTTTTCGAACCACAAAATTGGTCATATCCTGTACATAAGGCAGTTCTTCCCGCCATAATCCTTTTGCCACATTGTTGCTGCACCACCAAAATTCATTGGCACATGCAAGGAACCGGGCTTCTGTCGGTTTTTTTACATAATAATCCGCGTCTGTCGGTTCCGGCACCGCCGGAAGAATATTTTCTTTATCCAGCAGGATCCGGCAAAGCCTGTCATCACGGATATGCTCTCTGGCAAACCGGATTGTCTGTACGGTAAGGTCGATCCGGACACCGTCATCAAACTGCATCAGCCAGCCATAATGATTTTCCTTGTCACTTTCGTAGTCAGGATGTTCGTCAGGATACTGCATGTACAGGATATTGCCAAATCTGTGAATCCAGTCCTTGTCTTCGATAAATGATTTTGTTTCCCGCACCACATATACAATGTCGTAGTCCTGAAAAATATCCTTTGGAGCATTCGGATTTGTCCGCGATCCATTCATATATACTGCCAGAATACGGTTGTCTGTTTTTGCGGTTTCTATAATCAGACTGTATATTTTTTCTTCATTGCGCATAAGCAGCCTCCTGTTTTACAAATTGCGATTTTCTGCCAGATTTAAATGAAAACTGTTACATTCTGGCTGTGCGGACGCCTCCCATCCAGCGTCCGCTCCCCAGTTACCAGTATACCATGAAGTTTTTAAAAAAACAATGCTGGTGGGTTTACACCTCCTGCACTTTTCAGTATAATAGTTACTGTTCTGCGTTAAACGCAGTACCTGGTCTACATACAAAAAATATGACAGAAAGGCGCATACACATGCGAAATATAAAAAACTATGGATATTGTAAAAACTCTCGCACAGGAACTGCAGATCAAAACCGGACAGGCACAGGCTGCCGTAAAGCTGATTGATGAAGGCAATACAATCCCGTTTATCGCACGTTACCGGAAAGAAGCAACCGGTTCACTCAACGATGAAGTACTCCGTCAGCTTTACGAACGGCTGAATTACCTGCGTAATCTGGAAGAGAAAAAGCAGCAGGTCATCGCAAGCATTGAAGAACAGGGTAAATTAACTGAAGAATTAAAATCACAGATTGAAGCAGCGCAGACGCTTGTTGTAGTAGACGATCTGTACCGGCCATACCGGCCAAAGCGCAGGACGCGCGCTACCATCGCTAAAGAAAAAGGTCTGGAGCCTCTGGCAAACCTGATACGGCTCCAGCTCACAGAGCGGCCGCTGGAAGATGAAGCGCAGGCTTTTCTGGATGCGGAAAAGGAAGTCCACACTGTCGAAGACGCATTAAACGGAGCTTCTGATATTATTGCTGAAGCCATCTCGGATGAAGCAGACTACCGGATCCGGATCCGGGAAATGACTGCCAGAAAAGGAATGATCGTATCTGCAGCCAGAGATCCGCAGGCAGAGTCTGTCTATGAAATGTACTATGACTTTTCCGAAGGCGTTTCCAAAATCGCCGGCCACCGTGTCCTTGCGTTAAACCGTGGGGAATCCGAAAAAATACTGACCGTAAAAGTGGAAGCCCCGCAGGAGGATATTATCCGTTATCTGGAAAAACAGGTAATTACCAGAAACAATCCGTACACAACGCCATTTCTTAAGGCGGCTGTTTCTGACAGTTATCAGCGTCTGATCGCCCCTGCCATCGAACGTGAAATCCGCAGCAGCCTGACAGAAACCGCTGAAGATGGCGCCATCCGTGTCTTTGGCAAAAATCTGGAACAGCTGCTGATGCAGCCGCCTATTATCGATCAGGTCGTACTTGGCTGGGATCCTGCTTTCCGTACCGGATGTAAAATATCCGTCGTAGATCCGACCGGAAAAGTACTGGACACGACCGTCATCTATCCGACAGCGCCGCAAAATAAAATCGCAGAGTCTAAAGCTGTGCTGAAAAAGCTGATTGAAAAATATCATGTAACTTTAATTTCTCTCGGAAACGGTACAGCCTCCAGAGAATCCGAGATGGTTATTGTAGAGCTGTTAAAAGAAACAGATCATCCGGTCCAGTACGTGATCGTAAACGAAGCTGGCGCTTCCGTTTATTCTGCCAGCAAGCTGGCTACCGAAGAATTTCCAAACTTTGATGTCGGCCAGCGGAGCGCCGTTTCTATGGCCAGACGTCTGCAGGATCCGCTGGCAGAGCTTGTCAAGATCGACCCTAAATCGATCGGCGTCGGACAGTATCAGCATGATATGAATCAGAAAAAACTGAGCGAAGCGTTATCCGGCGTTGTAGAAGACTGCGTAAATAAAGTCGGTGTGGATTTAAACACAGCCTCCGCTTCCCTGCTGGAATATATTTCCGGCATCAGCAAAACAGTCGCAAAGAATATCGTTGCATACCGGGAAGAAAACGGACGTTTTGTATCGCGCAGCCAGCTGTTAAAGGTCGCAAAGCTCGGACCGAAAGCATATGAACAGTGCGCCGGATTTACCCGCATTCTCAATGGCAAAAACCCACTGGATACGACTGCCGTCCATCCGGAAAGCTACGATGCCGCAAACAGGCTGCTGGCAAAACTTGGCTACAAGCCGGAAGATATTACGACCGGAAGCCTGAAAGGCATCTCAAAAAAAGTCTCTGATTATAAGAAGCTGGCAGAAGAACTCAGCATTGGTGAAATCACCCTGCAGGATATTGTAAAAGAGCTGGAAAAACCCGCCAGAGATCCGCGTGAAGACATGCCAAAACCGATCCTACGCAGTGATGTATTGGAAATGAAAGACCTGACAGAAGGTATGATCTTAAAAGGCACTGTGCGCAATGTCATCGATTTTGGAGTGTTCGTGGATATCGGAGTACATCAGGACGGGCTGGTACATATTTCCCAGATCTGCGACCGGTTTATTAAGCATCCGCTGGAGGCTGTCAGTGTGGGAGATGTTGTCGATGTAAAGGTGATGAGTGTAGATGTCGCAAAAAAACGGATTCAGCTTACGATGCGGGGGATCTGAAAGACATACTAATTTCCTGATTGCGCTGCCTGCCTGCATGGATAGGAATAACAATCGAAAATAAATAAACCTGCCTTGTATCCTGGCGGATCAGGCAGGTTTATACAACCAGACTGGGAAGTCAGCCACTTTGTGGGCATTTGATAAACTTATCGGTACTTAACTTAATGAAAGCGTATCATCTGTCTGATTTCCCCCAGCGCAGCCGCCTTCTTTTCATACTCTTCCTCTTTCATTTCACAGGTAACAAAGCCCGTTTCTCCCGATACTTCCGGCACGTTTATGTATTCCACGCTGCCGAAAACCTGTTCGATAGCAGACGGTTCTGCGCCTGTGCGGACAAAAAATCTTGTAGCCTGCCTTCTGTAGTCTGCAATGGTCAGTTTTTCCGGACGCCATTCCAGCTCGATATGTTTTCCGATGTGCTTCGCAAGCTCTACAACATCCGCGACAACCGCGCTGGCTGTCGGAAGGCTACCGGCGCCGCTGCCGTAAAACATGGCGTCTCCCAGCATATTGCCGCGCACAAATACCGCGTTAAATACCCCGTTTACCGTATATAAAGGATGCTCCTTCGGAAGTAAAAACGGAGCTACCATGACGTTATAGGTATCATCTGTCTGTCTGCTTGTCGCCAGAAGCTTGATCACACGGCCCATCTGCTTTGCGTACAGAATATCGGTGGAAGTAATCGCGCTGATTCCTTCGGTATGGACGTCTTCAAAGTCGACCTGCTGTCCGGCGATCAGCGACGTTAAGATCGCTATCTTTCGTCCGGCATCGTGCCCTTCGATATCCGCTGTCGGATCTTTCTCCGCGTAACCTTTCTCCTGCGCTTCTTTTAATACATCTGAAAACTCACAGCCTTCTTCTGTCATTTTGGTCAGGATATAATTCGTCGTACCATTTACGATACCGCTGATCTCTTCGATCCGGTCAGCGGTCAGGCAGGAATTTAACGCGCGGATGATCGGTATCCCGCCGCCTACACTGGCTTCAAACATAAAATTAACATTCTTTTCCTTTGCTGTCGCAATCAGA
Source organism: uncultured Eubacterium sp. (assembly GCA_947653505.1). Next base: position 3,951 of record CANTHI010000014.1, on the reverse strand, counting down.
TCTGAGCCATGCGCGGCTACGAGCGCTTTATTCGAAGTCGTGACGCTTTTGCCTGCTTCCAGCATCGCTTTTACAAATGTATAAGCGGGTTCTACACCGCCCATGCTTTCTACTACGATGGCAATTTCCGGATCCTGCGCTATGATCTGGTAATCATGCACGACCCTGCTCTGAACCGGATCGCCCTCAAAATCACGCAGATCCAGAATATATTTGACCTCAATGCCTGCTCCGGTTTTTCTACAGATACTGTCCTGATTTGTCTCAATGACCTGAACTACGCCGGAGCCAATCGTTCCATAGCCCATTACTGCAATTTTTATCATAATCTATTTACTCCCTCACTTATTTTGACAAAGATATCCATTTCAGATATGCATTGATAAACAGATCCAGATCTCCATCCAATACCGCGCCTACATTTCCGCTTTCTGTATTGGTCCGGTGGTCTTTGACCATCGTATAAGGCTGCATGACATAGGAACGGATCTGATTGCCCCAGCCAATCTCTGTCACTTCGCCGCGGATCCCTGCTTCCTTCTGCGCCTGCTCCTCCTGCTTGAGCAGGTACAGCCTTGCCTTTAACATCTGCATGGCTTTGTCTTTATTCATATGCTGGGAACGCTCATTCTGGCATGTCACGACAATGCCTGTCGGAAAATGCGTGATCCGGATCGCAGAAGAGGTCTTATTAATATGCTGTCCGCCTGCCCCGCTGGAACGGTACGTATCAATACGGATCTCATCGTCTTTAATCTCAACATCCACATCTTCTTCAATATCCGGCATCACATCGCAGGACACAAAGGAAGTCTGGCGCTTTCCTGCCGCATTAAACGGCGAGATCCTGACCAGACGGTGTACGCCTTTTTCAGACTTTAAATAACCGTACGCGTTGGTTCCATTGACCTGAAACGTGACAGATTTAATGCCCGCTTCTTCACCTTCATGATAATCCAGCACCTCTACTTCAAAGCCTTTATCCGCTGCCCATCTGGTATACATCCGGTAGAGCATGGACGCCCAGTCACAGGACTCCGTGCCGCCCGCTCCGGCATTCAGGGAAACAATCGCGTTGTCTGTATCATACTCTCCAAAGAGCAGCGTTTTAATTCGTATGGTTTCAAACTGCTTCTGATAAGCCTGCACGGATTCTTCAATCTCAGGAATGAGTGACAGATCTCCTTCTTCCTCACCCATTTCCAGCAATGTCTCCATGTCTTCGTATCTGCTTTTCAGCTCCGCATAGACCTGCATATCATCCTTGAGGCTTTTTAATTCTTTCATTTTCTTCTGGGATACCTGTGCGTCATTCCAAAAATCAGGCGCCTCCATCTCCCGTTCTAACTCTTCGACCTTTTTGCTCTTATTAGCGAGGTCAAAGTGAATCCCTCAGTTCCTGTAATGGTTTCGTAAATGTATTCAGTGTATACCGATACTGATCAAATTCTACCATTTTTTCACCAGCTTTCTAAAATTTTTGTTTTTAAAATCCTGTTTTTGATTATTTCTTTACAGTTCCTTACTATCATAAAAGAAACAGTGGGTATCTGTCAAGAGGTTCTTAATCCATTTTCCGAAGCTCTTTAATGGCCCGTTTCACCTGATTATCTTTTGTATAGTCATAGGAAGCGCCCGCTTCTTTTTTACCTGTGTATTTATATTTCAGCTCGATGTCCGGCGCAATCCCCGTACCGTGAATATTTTCTCCTTTTGGCGTAAAATATTTTGCCGTTGTCAGTTTTATGGCGCTGTTGTCTGACAGCCGCCTTACAGTCTGTACAACTCCTTTTCCAAAGGTCGTCGTCCCGATCAGCACACCATAATCATAATCACGGATGGCGCCTGCGAATATTTCCGAACAGCTGGCGCTGTTTCCATTGATTAAAACCGCCATCGGCAGATCCAGATGCTGTGAGTCTGACTTTTCTTCCTTCCGGTTGCCGTATTTGTCTTCGGTATATACAATCAGACCTTCTGGCAGAATATAGTCCATCACTTCTACCACGCTTTCAAACATACCGCCCGGATTGTCCCGCAGATCCACAATGAGCTTCTGCATTCCTTTGTTTTGTAAGCTTTCAACAGTTTCTTTAAAATCTGCGGCAGTAGCGCTGCCAAATTCGTTGATGACAATCAGACCAATGTCATCTTCCATCATCCTGCCTTCTACTGTCGGCACATCTACCTTTGCGCGTTTCACTTTGAATACCAGCTCTTCAAATTCCCCTTCTCTGGTAATGACAAGCGACACCCTGCTGTTTTCCTCTCCCCGGATATGGGTAACAAGCTCTGACAGCTCCATCGAACGCGCGTCGATCTTTTCTACCGAAATGACAATATCCTCCGCTTTCAGCCCGGCCTCTTTGGCAGGCGTATCATCATAGACTTTGACAATCTTTACCTGCATCGTCTTCGGATCCTGCTGCAGGACCGCACCGATTCCGTTGTACTGTGCACTGGCGGAAATCATCATCTCTTCATATTCTTCTTCGGTATAATAGTCAGAATAAGGATCTCCCAGACTGGCAAACAATCCTTTGTACAGTCCATCGGTAAGATCCTCTTCTTCCACGTCTTCATAGTAATATGCTTTGATTAAGGCTGCCAGATCATTGATCTTTACCCGTACGGAAGCGCTTGCAACATTTGCCGTCACGCCTTCATAGCTGCCGCCTCCCGTACTGATACGTCCATTGAGCCAGAATAATGCGGCCGCGGCCAGAAGGGTAAGCACGCAGATCGTGGATACCACTCCCGTAAGAACCCCTTTGGAAAACGAATGATCTGATTTTAATATGACAACATCTGCCTTCTGATAATCCTCCCTGTCTTCCTGTCCCTGCTCCATATCCCATTCCTTTACTTAAATTTTTATACTTTTAAATGTTTGCGGATCGTCAGCCCGCTTCCGGCAAATCCGATCCCAAGTCCAAGCACAATTGCTACCGGCGCAAGCGTCTGAAACACCTCTTCGACGGTTAAAAAAGTCATCAGATTATTTAAAAAACTAAACTTATCCGCGACAAAACCGATCAGACGTTCATAAATGCTGTATAAAATAATCATCGGAAGTACAGAACCGATCAGGCCGATCATAATGCCTTCCACGTAAAACGGCGCTTTGACAAAATAATCCGCCGCTCCGATCAGCTTCATAATCGCGATCTCTTCCCTGCGGACCGCGATACCGACCGATACCGTATTGCTGATCAGAAAGATTGCAACCGCAAACAAAATGGAAATAATGCCCATCGACACATATCCGACCAGACGGTTAAAATCCGCAAGCATATTGGCCAGCGACTCCGACTGCTTGACTTCCCGCACACCGGCAAGCGATTCCAGATATTTTACCAGATCCTGCTGTTCGGATACATCCCGCAGATAGACCTCATAGCTGGCCAGCTTTTCCAGCGGATTGTCTTCGCCGTAAATCTCTGCCGCCTCCTCATCGCCTTCGAAATAAACCATTTTATACTCTTCCCATGCCTCTTCCGCAGAAACATAGCGTTTGTCTAAAACTCCCGGAGCCATCTGGATGGCCTGGCCGATCGCCTGCATCTGTTCTTCTGATACGTCCTCTTCAAAAAATACGGTAATTGCCACACCTTCCTCTACATTTTGTACCATAGACTGAAAATTTGCAACGATGGAATAAAAAATCCCAAACAAAAAGATACATGCTGTCATCGTCGCAATTGACGCACTGGAAAACAGCTTGTTTCTCCATATGTTAATCATCCCCTGTCTGAGGGAATAAAAAAAACCGCTAATCCTCATCGAAGAATCCTCCCGAAACCTTATCACCTGTAAGATAAACACCTTTTGTTTTTTCCGCAACGGCTTTTTCCCAGTCTGCGCTCGCGACATTGCCGTCATTGATCACAATTCCCTTATCAATCTCAATCACACGTTTTTTCATAACCCGCACGATTTCAAGATTATGCG
>CANTHI010000013.1 GCA_947653505.1 uncultured Eubacterium sp. | reverse complement strand
GGAAACCGGAACAATGAAACAGGGCCGCTTCCCTCATCCAGCGTCCGGGAGGCCAATATATACTGTTCTTGTTTATCCAGGTTAGGCCAGCACCTTCCATCCAGCGTCCGGAAGGCCAATATGTAACACATTATGTAAATGGTTGCATTTTCCAATAAGAGACAGCCTCCCGCATTAGAAAAAATGTTCTTGCCATATTCCGCATTCCAAGTTATGATATATGGAATGAACTGGAAGGACATTACAATTACAGCAGGGCATCTGGAGGAGCTATGAATTTATTTGATTATATGAGAGAGCAGAATCTGAAAAGCGAATCCCCGCTTGCGTCCAGGCTGCGTCCGGTAACGCTGGATGAAGTTGTCGGGCAGCAGCATATTATCGGGAAAAATAAGCTATTGTACCGTGCGATCAGGGCCGATCAGCTTCGCTCGGTTATTTTTTATGGCCCGCCCGGTACCGGAAAGACAACACTGGCAAAGGTCATTGCGAATACGACAAGTGCGCAGTTTTTGCAGCTGAACGCGACTTCTTCCGGAAAGAAGGAAATGGAGGAAATGATCGCGCAGGCAAAGAACAATCAGGGCATGTATGGAAAAAAGACGATTTTGTTCATTGATGAGATTCATCGTTTTCATAAAGGCCAGCAGGATTATCTGCTGCCGTTTGTAGAAGACGGAACGGTGATCCTGATCGGGGCGACGACAGAAAATCCTTATTTTGAGGTAAATGGAGCTCTTTTGTCACGTTCGGTTATTTTTGAGCTGTATGCCTTGTCAAAAGAAGATATTAAGACACTTTTGTACCGCGCCGTTACCGATACGGAAAAAGGTGTCGGGTCTTATCATGCAGTACTGGAAGATGACGCGGCAGATTTTCTGGCGGATGCGGCAAACGGAGATGCAAGAGCGGCGCTGACTGCCATAGAGCTGGGCGTGCTTACGACAGAACGCAGTGCGGACGGAATGATTCATATTACGCTGGATGTGGCTTCGGAGTGCATTCAGAAGCGGGTGGTCCGTTACGATAAGTCCGGAGATAACCATTATGATACGGTTTCTGCGTTTATTAAAAGCATGCGTGGCTCCGATCCGGATGCGGCGGTGTATTATCTGGCAAGAATGCTGTATGCCGGAGAGGATCTTAAGTTTATTGCCAGAAGGATTATGATCTGCGCGGCCGAGGATGTCGGAAATGCGGACCCACAGGCGCTGCAGGTAGCTGTGGCAGCTTCCCTGGCGGCAGAACGGCTGGGGCTGCCGGAGGCGCAGATCGTATTATCGCAGGCGGTTACGTATGTAGCGGCAGCGCCCAAGAGCAACGCGGCCTGTGAAGCGATTGCCAATGCGATGGAAGCGGTACGGACAGTAAAAACGCCACCGGTGCCTGCCCATCTGATGGATGCACATTATAAATCCAGTGCAAAGCTGGGACGGGGAAGCGGTTATAAATATGCGCATGCGTATCCGGACCATTTTGCGGCGCAGCAATACCTGCCGGCAGGCCTGGAAGACATGGTATTTTACAAGCCTGCAGACAATGGCTATGAAAAGCAGATCCGCGCTTATCTTGCACAGGTGGCGGAGTGGAAAAAAGATGGGATGCATGACTAAGCGGCTGGCAGATCAGTGCGTATCTGTCAGCAAATGAATGATCAGGAGGTAGTTATGAAACTAAAATCATATCTGGAAATGACACGTGAGGAACTGGAAGCAGAAAAACAGGAATTGGAGCAGGAATTTGATAAAATAAAAGCGCTTGCGCTGGATCTGAATCTGACCAGAGGAAAACCGTCACCGCAGCAGCTGGATCTTTCGATGGGAATGTACGATATCATCAGTTCGAAGTCTGTGCTGCGCACGGAAGCCGGCACGGACTGCAGAAACTATGGCAGTCTGGACGGGATTGACGAGGCAAAACGGCTGATGGCCGGCTTTATGGACTGCAGGGAAGATCAGGTCATTGTACATGGCAATGCCAGTCTGAGTATTATGTACGATACGATCGCGCGGGCCATGATTCACGGAGTGCTGGGATCAACGCCGTGGTGCAGGCTGGACAAAATAAAATTTTTATGTCCGGTGCCGGGGTACGACAGACATTTTGCCATTACACAGTATTTTGGCATTGAAATGGTCAATGTCCCGATGACAAAGACCGGACCCGATATGGACCTTGTGGAGCAGCTGGTCAGCAAAGACGCGGCGGTGAAAGGCATCTGGTGTGTGCCAAAATATTCCAATCCGCAGGGAATTACGTATTCGGATGAAACAGTGCGCAGGTTTGCAGCGTTAAAGCCGGCGGCTCCGGATTTTCGTATTTACTGGGATAATGCGTATGCGGTTCACGATCTGTATGAGGATGACAGGGATGAGCTGCTGCCGATTATGCAGGAATGTGAAAAGGCTGGAAGTCAGGACATGGTTTATGAATTTTGCTCGACTTCAAAGGTGACATTTTCCGGTGCAGGCATCTCTGCAATGGGGATGTCGAAAAAAAACCGCGATGATATGCTAAAACAGATGTCCGTGCAGACGATCGGCCACGATAAGATCAAGCAATGGACACATACAAGATATTTAAAAAATATGGACGGTGTCCGTGCGCATATGGCAAAGCACGCTGCAATTATCCGTCCAAAATTCGAAGCCGTTGGTCAGGTCCTTTCAGCAGAAATCGCACCGCGCGGAATCGGAACATGGATCCAGCCAAAAGGCGGGTATTTTATCTGTTTTGAATCATTAAAAGGATGCGCGAAGGCAATTGTCGCAAAAGCAAAAGAAGCAGGTATTAGCCTGACTGCCGCCGGCGCCCCGTTTCCATACCGGATTGACCCGGACGATACCATCATCCGCATCGCACCGACGTTTCCGGATCTGGAGGAAATGAAACAGGCAGCAGAAGTATTTGCCTGCTGCGTCCGGCTGGTCAGTGTGGAAAATTTGCTTCTCAAGACCGCCCCTCACTCCTGAATCACATTCTCACGGAATGCGCAGTTTATGCGCATTCCTGCTCCGTGAAAAGTATCCCCTCTCCTACATAACAAATCTCAAAAATCAGATTTTCTATTGTATTACCATGCAATTCGCGCTACAATAAAAAGAGGAAAAGAAATATAGGGAGGTTTATACAAATGAAACACCAATTGAAAGCACAATCCACAAACAATACGGAACAAAGCTCTATCACAAATGGCAGCTTTGCACAGTCCCCGCCGTCAAAAAGCGCACCATCCAGGAAAAAAATTGCAGATGAAATCCTGCGGCAGATTGGAGGCAGCGCCATATTCGTATTTCTGTTAATCGCAGCTACCGCTGCCGGCATGACAGGCTGGCTGAGCATAACATCAAAAAAGACAGAGCTGACAACAGAATCTACCGCTGTTGCAAATGAACTGACCGGATTTTTGCAGCAATACATAAAATCCGCAGTGCAGCTGGCTGCCAATCCTGAAGTCCGGTATGTGATGGAACATACAACCAACGATGATGATTTCAGACAGGCCGGAAAAATGGATACTGTACTGGACAATCTGGCAGGAATCGTAGCCACTGATTCTGAAAACATTATGGCTACATGGGTTGCCGATCTCGATACAAGTTCATTTGTACAGTCTGATGGATTTGTTAGCGAAAAAGACTGGGATATCACAGGCCGCAGCTGGTTTGGATGCGTCGAAACAAAACAACCTGTACTGACAGAGCCATATGTAGATTCTTCGACCGGAAATCTGGTCGTAAGTACTGCCGCTCCGGTAATGGACGCTTCCGGAAACGTTGTGGGAGCTGTCGGTATGGATATTTCTCTGGATCATATGACAAAGCTTATGAGTGAATACAAAGTCGGCCGCAAGGGATATATCCTGCTGTTTTCTGAAAATGGTACGTTCTTATATCACCCGAAGGCTGATCTGATAATGAAAAATATCAAAGATACAGATACTTCCCAGAATGTCAGCAACGCAATTTCATCCAGAAAGGATGTCTTTTTAAGATACCAGACAGACGGCGTTACCAGATATGGTTTTTTACAGTCTGCAGGAGATACGGGATATTTTGTACTCAGCAGTCTGCCTTCATCTGAATATTATGGGATTTTATTTGCCATGCTTCTTGCGCTGATCCTGTTGTTTGCCATCGGTATTGTACTGCTTACTATCCGGATCCGCAAAAGCGCGGACCGTCTGACCAGACCGATTCTGGAGCTGAACGAAACCGCACAGCAGCTGGCAGCCGGAGATCTCGATGTGGAGCTGCATATCACCAGTGAAAACGAAATTGGCCAGCTGGGCGCTTCTATCCAGAAAACCGTCAGCCGGCTGAAAGAATATATGGGATATATTGATGAAACAGCAGACGTTTTGTCACAAATTGCCGACGGAAAACTAACGATCCAGCTCCAGCGCGATTATCATGGTGAGTTTCAGAAAATTAAAACGGCCCTGTTTCATATTGCAGACTCGATGAATCAGGTAATGACCGGTATTCAGGAAAGCTCTGAGCGGGTTTCCATTGGCGCTACAGAACTTGCCTCCGCTTCCCAGTCACTGGCAGACGGCGCACAGACACAGGCCTCCTCTGTCGAACAACTGTCTGCGTCAGCGGCCTCTGTCACAGATCAGGTAGAGCACAGCCGCAACAAGGCAGAAGCTTCGGCCAGAGCAACAACGCAGGCTGCGGCCATGATCGGACAGAATCAGGAAAACATGAAGCATATGATGACCGCGATGCAGCATATTCATGAAACATCTGAAAAAGTGGTCGGCATTATCCAGACAATCGAAGACATTGCCTCGCAGACAAACCTGCTCTCACTCAATGCTTCCATTGAAGCTGCCCGCGCCGGAGAAGCCGGAAAAGGCTTTGCTGTCGTCGCTGACGAAATCGGTAAGCTGGCGCTGGAAAGCTCGAAAGCAGCAGGTACGACAAAAGAACTGATCGAAATTTCGATGGGAGAAATCGACAAAGGAAATACGATTGCCAAAGACGCCGCAGACTCCCTGCAGGAATCCGTAAGCGCAGTCAGCCACGTAAATGAGATGATACAGGAAACCGCTGAAAACGCGGCTGTACAGGCAGAAAATATGGAGCAGCTGCGTGCCGGCATTCAGGACATTTCACACAGCATTCAGGATAATTCCGCCGCTTCGCAGGAAACGTCCGCAACCTCGGAAGAGCTGGCTTCACAGGCAGAGCTGCTGAATAAAATGGTACAGAAATTTGAACTGGCCCGATAAAATCTGATAAAAAAGACTGTCCGGAATCATTCTGTTTCCAGACAGTCTTTCTTCTGCCAGAGCAGAATCATTTATTTCTTCCAAAGACCATGCAGATTGCAGTAAGCATATACTGCCTCTACTTCATCACCCTCACAAAGCGCGAAACATACTTCCGGCTTATCCTCCGGCTTTAATACTTTGCGCTGATTGCCCTGTTTTGTCTGCAGGGATACCCATTCGATATAATGCTCCGGCATCATTGGGTGCTCAGTAGCGCCTACACTTACCTTCACCAGATTTCCTTCCACTGTATAGACCGGAATATGCTTTTCAACAGCTGCATCTGTAGTACCCGGAACGATCTCTTTCATCTGCTCTCCACAGCACATAACCGGAACTCCTGCATCCTTTACCATTGCGATGATGTTGCCGCAATGCTCACAGACATAAAACTTCTGTTCCATTTTAAATACCTCTCTTTCCTTCCTCTGCCGTCACAGTCAGGTTTCCCTTTTTTTCCCTTTCCATGATGCTTTCTGAATCTTTTTATGCTCTTCGTTAATGCAAAGATAAGATTATTATAATCTGACGGTGCGGGAAAAGCAAGTAAAATTCTTATGTAAAGTGTTACATACTGGCTATGCGGACGCCGGATGAGGGAAGCAGCCCCATCTATGAGACAGCTCCCCCTACTGGCTGATCGCATTCGGATAAATCCTCTCCATCCGCGCATCATCAAAATGCTCATCCATCGCCTGCTCCCATTTTGTCTGTGCCTGCTTTCCATCCGCGCGTGTATCATACCGCACCAGCGCAAGCACCGAGATCAGAAGATTCACCGCTAAAAACAAAACCGCAACACCTGTCAGCGCCCATCCTGTCTTCTTCAGCAGGATTTCGATCCATCGTGCGACATGCGGATAGAGTGCCTTGATCCACACAACTGCCGCGATTCCCCAGAAAAAGCAGTATAACAGGTTAATCCTGCCTCCCAGATTGAACGGAATCCCGCTGTAATCCCAGAATACCTTTCCGAAGCAAAGTTCCGTAAAAACACTGCAGATATATTCATATGCACCGCCTAAAAATACACCTGTCCAGAAGAGGGAATGATCCTGTTTATCCCTGTCTTTGTAAAGCAGCGCCGTCGCCAGTGCAATCGCCAGTCCCCAGACAACGCTGAACGGTCCCCAGACCAGGCTGCTCCTGCTCATCCACACGCCTGCCGTCAGTCTGCAAAACACTGTTTCAACAAGATCACCTAAAAAGGCTCCAGTCAGAAACAGCCAGAACAGCTGTACCAGACTGCACGCCTCTTCTGCTGACGCGTCCTCCTGCCTTTGCAGCATGGACGGATAAGAACGGACAAACCGCTCCTCGATATGTCCGGACAGTCTGGCTGTCATCCGGCAGGTCCATTCCTGCAGCCTGCGGTTCCATCCAAACAGACGCGGCAGCTTTTCTTCCATATGATATACACAAAGCACCGAGCCGGCCAGATCAATCCATCCGATCAGAAAAAGTACCCAGACAGACAGCTTTGCTACCGCCTCCGGCAGCATCTCATACAGGCCCAGCACCAGTCCGTTTCCATACCGGACCGCAAAAAAACCAAGTCCTCCCCAGAGCAGGGAATACTGCAGGCAGATATATCCGTCAAAATTCCACTTTTTATCTGAATAATCCCACCATTTTTTCTGCTTCATCCGTGCCAGCAGCTTGCCGGTATACCACTCCACCGCCGTGGATATGACGGTACATCCCAGAAACAGAAAAAATGTATCTTTTCTCAGCTCCTGCAAAAATACCGTCAGTAATACACCAGTAAATCCATAGACAAAGCAAAACGGTCCTGAAACAAACCCCCGGTTTTTAAAATCTTTCTCTTTGTAAGTGGCAATCGCCGTCTCCGCCAGCCATGCCAGAAATGAATAAGCGAAAAAGAGCACCGCTATTTCATAAAACGTAACAACCATCCGGAAATATCCATTCCTTTATCTTATTCCACCAGTTCCAGAAATATCCATTCCTTTATCTTATTCCACCAGTTCCAGCAGCTTGCCTGCTTCATCCGCCATACGTTCGGAAACTACCTTGCTGTTTTTGGATATCTGGACATTTTTCTCCACAACGTTGGCAATGACGTCCAGTCCTTCCACAACCTGCGATACCGTATCTACATTCTGTGTTACCATCGTTGTAATTTCTTTTACACTCTGGCTTGCTGCTTCGATCTGGGTAATCACTGCCGCAAATTCATCCGCTGTCTTTTTCGTAATCAGAAGGCCTTCTTCCACAGCCTGAATGGAATTTGTAATCAGCTCACCAGTCTGTTTTGCAGCCTGCGCACTTCTTGCCGCAAGGTCGCCAACCTGCGTGGCCACTACCGCAAAGCCTTTGCCTGCTTCCCCGACTCTCGCTGCCTCTATGGAAGCGTTCAGGGAAAGCATATTGGTCTGCTGTGCGATGGAATCAATCTCTCCGATGATCTTTTCAATTTCCGCAGACATATCGCTGATTTTTTCGATTGCGCTTTCCAGCGTTTGCATCTGCTGGCCGGTCGTTTCGATCTTCTGGGCCGCAGCCAGCGCCGCTGAGGCAGCTTTCTTGGATACATCCGCGCTCACATTCAGCTCCTGAACCAGATGCTCCATCACCTGTTCCAGATCCTTTACAGCCTGCTCCTGCTCATTCGTCCCGCTATGTATGGCGTCTGCCGTTGATAATGTCTCCTGCGAAACACCGTCCAGATTCGAGCAGACTCCTTTAATATTTTCGATCAGGCTCAGATTATTCTCCATATCCTCTTTCTGACGGACAATCAGCTCTTCATTTTCTTTTATATTCTGGCAGATCGACTCTACCATTTTATTGACACTGCCGCTTAACAGTGAAAACTCCGGCGTTCCATGCTCATTGATCACGATGCCGAAATCTCCTTCGGATATTTTCTTAACCGATGCGGTAATGTTTTGTATTCCGCTGATAATCTTTCTATCCAGCATTTTATTAATAATGTACAGCAGCACGGCAAAGATCACAAAAATGCTCAGCGCCATCATAACCGTCTGGCTGATCTGATCACTGAAATATTCCCCGTTCGGCATAAAAGTCCCGATATACATCCCTTCATATTCCTGTGATACATATTTTCCTTTTGTACCATTGAACCGGGCAGAGCCTTTTCCTGTTTCCTGCGGAATGCCGGCTTCCTTTGCACTCGTCCCAATCAGATTTTCATCTGGCGGGAATGCCAGAATCTCTCCGGTAGAGCTGTCGACGGCATATACAAATCCTTTATCGCCAAAATCAATCCCGGCCAGTACAACATCAATCTGCGTTCCCTTGAGCATATTTTCCAGCACTTCCGGTCGAATGCCAACCTGTACCAGTCCCGGAGCATCCTTTCTGGCCACTCCGATATACTGCATTACAATTCCGGCTGCCGCATTCATCGTCGGCTCCTGTACGATTTCCAGCGAAGGATCCTGCACAATCGGCATAAACGCGGCAGACTGTTCCCCACTGTTCATATCAAATCCTATATAATCTTCGATCGTACCATGTGTAATAATCCCCTTTTCATTTATAACATGCAGCTCTGTTACCATCAGCCGCTCTCTGACCTCTTCCATCCTATCCGCATCTTCCAGAATACTGCCATCTGTGGCAAGCAGATCCGCGAACGCCCTTGTTTTTGCCAGATTGTTCTCGCCCAGCGCTTCTGTCAGCTGCGCGATGTTTTCATCATTTTTCGCAAGACTTTCTTTTACTGTTTCCAGCCTTTCATAGCTGCTCTGCGTATGCGTCTGCTCCATGACAACCATCTGCAGCAGAGCCACGATTGCAATGTTAATTACAAATGCCGCCATCATACATATACAAAGACTTCTGGTAAATATTTTTTTCATCGTATGCTTCCCTCAATTCATTATAATGTTGTAAGACTCTGTGTCCGAGATGATTATAACATTCCATACGCTGGGATTCAATGGAAATCTTGGTTTTTCCTGTATATTTTACAACCGTCGTTATTTTTTTACGGTCCCGGGACTGCTTATAGTAGCAAAATCGCCCCTCACTCCTGAATCACATTCTCACGGAATGCGCAGTTTATGCCCAGTGGGGCAGACCCTGCGCATTCCTGCACTGTGAAAAGTAACCAGCTATCCGCCGTCCGTACGCTTTAAAACAGATTTTTAAAAAACCGGATCACCGCGTCCAGCAGTTCCTTTAGAAATGCCGCAATCCTGCTGAAAAAACCGCTGCTTTTTTCCATTTCTTTTAAAGAATCATAAATGGAACCCGCCTGCTCCAGCAGACTGTCTACATTGATATCCAAAGAACCGATTTTCTCCATCAGTGCAGTAATCCGCTCTTTTTCCCCTTCACTCAGAGAGATTTCAAATTTATCACATGCCTGCGCGATAACTTCCTGGATTTTTTCTTTGCTCTCAAGTCCGCCTTCCACTACCTTTTGCTTTACATAAGCAATAAATTCTTCGGTCTGTACGTCATCACCGAGGCTTTCGTTTAATTCGCCTGTCACTACGATTTCATTCATGGCAGCATCCAGACTTTCTGTATCCAGTGATTCTTCTTCCATATCTGCGTATGCTTTCATGGCCCCGATCAGAGCCGCGGTACCGGATAACGGAAATGGTCCCGCGATAATGACATCCGCGTCTTCCAGTCCGGCTGTCGCCAGTGCGTTTTTATACATACCGATCGTACAGTATGAGATATTTTTGGTCGAAATGTGGATCCCGTCTCCCTTGTCACGTTTGGCAATCACAACCGATGACAATGCTCTTGTCCCTATAATCGAAGCATCCAGATAGTCATCCAGATACTGATGCTCCTCCTCATTTGTCACTGTTACAATCTGATACTGGTCCAGACTGGCAGGATCAATGCCCATCAGATTTAACACCGTTTGTTTCTGCTCATTGTTCAGATTGGCCCCAAGCGCCAGATATGGCTTATCCTTTTCCGTAATTACAACATGGTCATCTTCTTCGTCATCTATTGTAATATCCGCGCTGATCTCTGGCTTTTTCCTGTCAGAGTCCGTGTCTGTCTTAGGATCATCTTCCGTGACATCCGCGTTTACCTCAGGATCTTCTTTCGTGACATCCGCGTCTGTCTTAGGATCATCTTCCGTGACATCCGCGTTTACCTCAGGATTTTCGCTGACACTGGCATTCACTTGCGGACTCTTCCCGCCTGAATCCGGCGCACCGTCGTTCCCAGCGGTATTCTGATCCGGATCTGTCTGCGCATTCCCATCCTGCCCCGTACCATCCGTTAAAACACCCTGTCCCATACCACCAGACTGTACACCGGCAGCCGCTGTATGAACAGACGCCGGCGTACGAACGCTGCAGATTCCGGACAGACTGATCATGCCAGCCAGCAGCAGGGCCGCGTATGGCTTCCATTTCTGCTTCATTTCAGATCGTCCTTTCTGTTTTTATTTCTGCATCCGCTTTTTGCACCATTGACAGATATCTTCAAATACCTGTTCCCTGTCTGTCTCCTGCAGTATCTCATGACGATCGTTTTTATACAGCTTCATTTTCACGTCACGGATTCCTGCCTGACGATACTGGGCGTATACTTTGCGGACGCCTTCACCAAAGTTTCCGACCGGATCATCCTGACCCGAGATAAAAAAGACCGGCAGACTGCTGCGGATTTTGCGGACATATTTCATCTGATTCGCATACCGTATCGTTGAAAACAGACCATAATATCCATTTAACGTAAACACAAAGGTACAGCGCGTATCTTTGTAATAGGCCTGCACACTTTCCACGTTTTTTGACAGCCAGCTTTTTTCCGGCTCCGCCCCGGTCTTATCAAATTCCGCATATGGTTTTCCAAAAGATAAACTGGTAATAAATCTGCTACGGTAATGCCCTCCGCGAAAAATCTTAATCAGGCTGCAGACAGCCATGCCAAAAATAACCGCCGCATCCGGCTGGCTTCCGGTTCCGCAGATCACGGCGCCTGTGATGTCCTCACTGTGCAGCGTCAGATACCTGCGGAGCAAAAAGGAACCCATGCTGTGTCCGAGAATAAAATACGGACAGTCCGGATACTGGTTTCGTATAATGCGTGTTACCTGATAAATGTCTGCAACGACAGTCGCAGAAGGTTCTTTTTCTGCAAAGTATCCCCATTCGGATTCTCCGCTGACAGACGCGCCGTGGCCAAGATGATCGTGACCAACGACCAGAAATCCCCGACGCGCCAGATAGCAGGCAAATTCCCCGTACCTTTCGATATATTCCACCATTCCATGTGAAATCTGCATCACTGCATGGATCCTGCCATTTTCCGGTATCCATTTTACCGCATGTATTTTTGTCTTTCCATCTTTGGACAAAAACTGAAACGTTTCCTGTACCACATGTTGTCTGTAATCTTCTTTCTTTGTGGAGTTCTCATTATCCATCCGGCTATGCACCTTCCCTTTCCTGCAAAGTCACCGCACTTTTCCCGCGTTTATTCCCTCATATGCTCTATCAGCTGATCCACGATATGCTCCAGCGCCTTGCGCGCTTCCTGCTCACTCATAAAGCTGTCACCAATCCGTTCGATATCAGACAGTGTCTGGTGCTGCAGCGCATCAATATGATGACTGCTCTGCGATATTTTTTTAATATAATCCGATATGGCGGCTGCTTTTTCCAGATAGTGCCGTTCTGCCGCCCTGGTACAGATCTCGTCCTGCTGTGTGATATTTTTGGACAGACGCGTAATCGAAAGATTGGTATCTTTATTAGACTTCATCAGCGCTGCCGTCTGCTCATCCATCTGACGGATCCGCTTTTCGATATCATTCAGCTGCCGGCTGACGGACGCAGCCGCACGCTCATAAGCGCTCGAAAGCAGCCGCACATCTTCTGCGGCTTCCACAAAGCTCTTGCCGCTGTCCCCCATGCGTCCGGCCTCAATCGCGCAGTTTAAAGATGAAACGGTCATCTGCTTTGCATATTCCATCATATGACTGACTTCCATCTGCATGGCTTCCGCATAGCTTTTTAACGCATTCTTTGTCTCCTGCAGGGCTGTGACCGGCTCGATGCTGTTCTTATTTTCTTCGACAATGACCGCCATCTGGTCGATCTGTTTGCCAGCTACCTCCTGCAGTCTGCGCTTGTCCTGCTCTTCATCCTCCATCTGGCCACGCATGCTTGTCAGCTCCATCGCCAGCTGCTCCAGTACTTTCATACTCTCTCCAGTCTCTTCCAGCGTCTCATATGCCTGACTGACTACCTTTGTCAGCTCTTTATCCATTTCTCCCTGCGCGGTAATCTGCGCTTCAAAATGCGGCAGCATCTGCTGTGTATAATTTTGCACACTGCCCGCCTGCATCTGTGCAAGCTCGAGCTGGTACTGGGTCCTGTTTAGTTTTTCCTCTAATTCTCTTGTTAATTCCTGTTTCTTTCCGAACACGGTATAATGATCCCCCTGTTAGTAATTATTTGGCCCAAAAGCCGCAGGCACAGATTCTGCCTGCCTTCATTATAACCTTCTTTTCCGCTGAAATCAACCAGAAGCGGGATGTTCCTCAGTTTATGCGCGTTCCTGACCCGTGAAAAGTTACCTGTGATCCGCCGCCCCGATGATCTTTACCTGCCTGTCATACCGGAAAATCCCATCCTCCCAGAGCCGGATGCCGCTTATGTCCAGCTTCTTTAGCTGATTCTTTTCACAGACCAGCTCTACAAAGAACCCCTTTTTACTGCCCAGCTTTAAATGTCCCAGCTGGTTTCTGGCACAGTCCAGACGATGCAGGACCGGACAGCCTCCGACATCCAGTGTTTTCAGACGGTTGCCGCTGCAAATCATCTCTTCTATCCTGCCATTGCGGCTCACATCCAGTTCCTTTAGAAAATTATTGCCGCAGTCTAAAACAGCCAGTTTTGGATTGTGACTCACGTCCAGCGCTTTCAGACGGTTATTGCCACAGCACAGGGCTCCCAGCTTTTGATTACGGCTCACGTCCAGCGCTTTCAGACGGTTGCCGTGGCAGTCCAGATAATACAGGCCGGTATTCTGACTGACCTTTAAATCCGTCAGGACATTGATACTGCAATCCAGACGGCCAAGCTTTTGATTCTGTGCCAGTTTCAGCTTTTTTAGCTGATTGCTGCCGCATGAAAGCTCTTCCAGTTGCTGGTTGCGGCTCACATTCAGTTTTTTCAGACGGTTCTGGGTACAGTCCAAAGCTTTCAGCCCCGGATTCTGCAAAAGCTCCAGTTTTTCAATGAAATTCTGCCCGCAGGATAATTCTTCCAGCTCTTTGTTCTGGTCTGTATGGATTTCTGTCAGCTGGTTATGCGCGCAGTTTAATCTCTGCAGCTTCGGATTACCGCCCAGATCCAGCGAGGTCAGCTGATTGTCGTAGCAGTACAGCGTTTTCAGCAAAGGATTATGGCTGACGTCGATCTCTTTCAGCTGGCTGCAGCCACAGTTTAAATATTCCAGTACGGGATTACCGCCCAGATCTATCTGCGTGAGACGGCTGCCCCGTAGTTTCAGCGAACGGAGCTCTGGCAGTCCGGCAAAAGAAATACTGCCAGTCAGCTGCGGGTCATCCATCACATCATCATCCCAGCAGATACCTGTCAGCCTGTAGGCGCCATCACACACGCTCCAGGTATAAAACCTCTCATCTGCCAGGTTCGTGCTGATCCGCACTCCTGCCGCTTCCTGCTGCGCGATAATTTCCATAACAGCTGCTTCATCGGCATCACTGGTATTTTTTTTCGGCCGCAGCTTCGGACCCTGTCCGCCAGATTCTGCGTCTGTTACGGCTTTTCGCATTGCCTGCTCCTGACATGCATAAGCATCTCCAAGCAGATTTTTATAATTTCTGCCAGCAGGATCATTTTTTATCACCTGCGCATCCTCCACAATCCACCGGTCCGCATCGTCACTGAAAGCGTCAGCATCACGGGAAACCGCATCATTATTATAGGAAACATCCGTACAGATCATCGTCTCCGGAGCCTCCGCATCCGGCAGCGTAATCAGGCGCAGCATGTTTTTTCCGTCTTTCTGCACAATCGCAGCCCCGATATACGTATCATGCCAGCTGTCTGTAAAGTCAAAAGGCTGCTGTACATCAAGATCCCCGTGATGTACCAGCCGCCCCGGATATGCTTCCCACCTGCCATCCTCCAGATGCAGTACGGACAGTTCCAGTTCCCTGTATCCTTCCTGCACACACCGGACTACCAGCACATCTGCTTTTCCATTCCCTGTCAGGTCACCAGCGGTAACAAACGAAGCGTACGCTCCTTCATAATCCTTCTGCGCATGTGCAAGACCATCTATCCATGCAGTAACCTGCGTATAAGCGTCATTGCCATCCCTAAGATCCTGTACGCTTACACTGTCTGTTTTCCCATCCCCGTCAGGATCCGCCAGCACCTGCGTTCCGGCTGCGGCTACCGTATCTGCCCGCATTCCGGCTGCTTCCGCCTGTATCCGCATTCCGGCAACGGCACAGAGCAGGAAAAACACTATGTATGCGGCAGATGTCAGCGTATGGATCACGATCTTTTTTATGGCAACTGTAGATTTATTCTTCTTCCTTTGTCCTGTATGATTCATATTGCAACCCTCCTTATTGCGGAATGTCTCTGTCCGGATAAAACATTGATATACTTCCATAAAGTATCTATATCGTTTGTTATATCATGATAGTACATACGTTTCAGAAAGTCAAATCTGAATTTTAAACTGGCCTTTTACGGCCCGGCCACGGAACGGATTGCACAAGCGCGGGGCTCCCGTTTTCCTGACGAAAAACGGCCGGGCGCTATGCAATTATTGACATACAGGACTATGAAAAGACACAGGCAACCATCCGGCTGATGAACAAGCTTGAAAAAGGCCGGAAATCCGGGGAAGAGAAAGGCTGGCTGACATTGGAGACCGTGGAGGAAAACCCCGGGCTTTCCCATGAATAACCTGCATTTATCAAAAGAGGCGCAAACAGTCGCGGACACGGAAAGCGATTACCGATTTCTCGTAAGCGGAAATTACCTTGTGTTCTACCGGGCCTATGGAAAAGATGTTTATATAGACCGTGTTTTGTATGGCCGCCACGATTATATGCGTATTCTGTCCGGTGATGCGCAGGCAGATGAAAAAGACAAATAACAGTATTATTTTCCCGGCACCGGAAAGATGATAAAAACCTATTAGAAAACCGCTTGTAATAACGCAGGCGGTTTTTTTGTGTGCAAAGGAGTGTGAAAAAATCAAAAAGTATACCGTGATCTACGCCGACCCGCCCTGGCGGTACGCCCAGAAGGGCCTGCAGGGAGCGGCGGAGCGGCATTACCCCACGATGGGAATTGAGGAATTATGCGCGCTGCCCGTGGCGGAATTGGCAGCCCCGGACAGCGTTCTTTTTTGTGGGCCACGTTCCCCCAGCTCCCGGAGGCCCTGCGAACTTCTCCCCATATCAAAAATGCCGGGAAAGCCCGTAAATACGGGCTATACCGACATGTAAGAACTTCTAAAAAGATAATCTGAATTCACCATAAATTTTCTGTCAAAATGTTGCATTTCCCGCCTATGGGGATATGCACCTGATGTTCTAAGCTTCCTGAACCATATCCCGCCGCAAAGCCTCCAGCCTTTCAGCCGCATCCTCCAGCGAAGTACCTTTTACCCCGAAATAATACTTGATCTTCGGCTCCGTACCTGACGGACGCACGCAGCACCATGCATGATTTTCCAGCTCATAATACAGCACATTGGATTCCGGCAGTCCGGTTGGTGTTTTCTCACCGGAAATAAAATCGGTTCTGACATCTTCCTTATAGTCACGCACAGCAAGCACTTTCAGGCCGCCAAGAGCTTCCGGCGGATTGGTTCTGGCCTGACGCATTTTCTCCTGAATCTGCTTTGCTCCATCAATCCCTTTTAATGTCAGCGTTGCAAGCCCTTCCTTATAATAACCATACGTATCGTACATCGCAAGCATTGCGTCCCAGAGTGTCTTGCCCTGCAGCTTATAATAAGCCGCAACCTCGCACAGCATCATGACCGCCACACAGGCATCCTTATCTCTCGCATACGTACCTGCCAGACAGCCATAGCTTTCTTCCAACCCGAATACATAATGATAGGAATGATTCTCCTCAAACAGACGGATCTGCTCTCCGATATATTTAAAACCGGTCAGCACTTCAATCAGCCGGGTATGGTAATCCGCTGCAATCGCTTTTGCCATATCCGTTGTTACGATCGTTTCCACAAGCGCAGGCCGCTCCGGCATCGTACCTGTCAGGGTACGTTCCCTTAAAATGTATTCTGCAATCAGCATACCGGACATGTTCCCCGTAAAGCTTACATATTCTCCGGTCTTTGTGTCTTTTGCATATACACCCAGACGGTCTGCATCCGGATCTGTCGCAAGTACGATATCCGCATCCACTTCTTTTGCAAGCTTCAGCGCCAGTGTCCATGCCTTTTCATCTTCCGGGTTCGGATAAGCGACAGTCGGAAACGCACCGTCCGGCAGTTCCTGCTCTTTTACGACATACACATGCTCAAATCCAAGCTCCTTTAACACCCGCCGTACCGGAAGATTTCCGGTTCCATGCAGTGGTGTATAGACAATGCGGATATCTCCTGCCGCCTTGCGGATCAGCTCCGGATGGATGCTCTGCTTTTTTAACTGCTCCATATACAGGTCATCGATCTTACCGCCGATGGTTTCATACAGCCCCTGCTCCTGCGCCGTTTTTTTGTCTATTGTCTTTACCTGTGAAAACTCTGTCACCTTTGCGACTTCTGCCAGTATATTTTTATCATGCGGCGGCGTAATCTGCGCGCCATCCTCCCAGTATACTTTATAACCATTATATTCCCTCGGATTATGGCTCGCCGTAATCACGATACCGGCTATACAGCCAAGCTCCCGCACAGCAAATGACAGCTCCGGCGTCGGACGCAGACTCTCAAACCGATAAGTCTTAATGCCATTGGCATTCAGGCAAAGCGCTGCCTCATCCGCAAACTCCGGTGACATCCGTCTGGAATCATAGGCAATTGCCACACCTTTTTCCTGTCCGTTCTGCGCCAGAATATAATTCGCCAGTCCCTGCGTCGCCTGCCGCACCGTATAAATATTCATCCGGTTTGTCCCTGCGCCAATCACTCCGCGCAGCCCTCCGGTCCCAAATTCCAGCCGGCGGTAAAAGCGGTCCTCCACTTCTGCCTCATCTGATGCAATCGCTTTTAATTCTTCTTTTGTCTGATCGTCAAAATACGGATCATTACACCACTGCTCATAGATTTTTTTGTAATCCATCTGTAAAATACCTCCTGCCTGTCTTTCCTTTCTTTGTTCATTTTGAGTTTATGTAAAATTTTAATGTACTCTGTTTCTGTAAAAATATCACAGATCCTTTGCATACAGTTACTTAACTGTCTGGCTTTACATAAGTATATATTTTAACTAATAATTAGTCAATATTTAATTTCATTATATACTGTACAGTCTGCATTTTAACCATATGTAACCGTTCAGAATGCAGGAAGCCCTGACCTGGATAAACCAGAACCGTACATACCGGCCTCCTGGACGCTGGATGAGGGAAGTGGCCCTGTTTCATTGTTCCGGTTTCCAGAATGTAAGAATCTCTAAGTATTCTGCATCTACACTGTGGTACTGGACGGGCGCGACACCATAGGCGCGAACTTAAGAACAAATGCAACATTTTACATAAAAGTGTTACATTCTGGCTGCGCGGACGCTGGATGGGAGGCGTTGGCCTGTCTGCCTGTGACTTTTCCAGAATGTAAGAAGTTCCAGGCATTCTGCATTTACTCTTTGGTACCGGACGGGCGCGACACCTGGTTCGCTTCTGGCTGCCGCCAGCA
>CANTHI010000012.1 GCA_947653505.1 uncultured Eubacterium sp. | reverse complement strand
AAAGAGAGATTTTATAAAAGAGAGATTTTATAAGATCCCTTTCTTTTATAAAATCAATTTCTTTTATAAAATCTCTCTTTTATAAAATCAATTTCTTTTATAAAATCTCTTTTTTTATAAAATCAATTTCTTATATAGTCAGTACTTCCTGCGGCCCTTCAGCTCCTGATACAAAAGCTGGTAGTTTTCATACCGCACCGGATGGATCAGCCCCCGTGCGAGTGCAGATTTTACACCGCAGTCCGGCTCGCTGATATGGCTGCATCCCTGAAATTTACAAAATGGCTCATACTGCGCAAACTCCGTATAATACTGCTGCAGCTCTTCCTTTTCCATCTCTGGCAGAAACAGCGAGCTGAATCCGGGGGTGTCCATAATATACGTGTTTCCTTCCACGTGAATCAGCTGTGTATGTCTGGTCGTCTGTTTTCCGCGCTCAATCTTACGGCTGATCTCTCCGGTCTCCATCGCTGCCTGCGGCTGCAATAGATTAATCAGCGACGATTTACCGACGCCGGAAGGACCGGATGCCACTACGGTCTTTCCGCGCAGCGCCTCCCGCAGCGCCGCGATTCCTTCCTTTTGTCTGGCGCTTGTGAACAATACCGGATAGCCGCAGCCTTCGTAAATGTGTGCAAGCGCTTCCCGCTCCTGCGGCGTCTTTAATTCCATTTTATTAAAGCAGATCGTGACCGGCATCTGCTGTATCTGCATCTGAATCAGAAACCGGTCCAGAAGGTTCAGGTTTGGCTGCGGGCTTGCGGCTGCAAAAATCACAAGCGCCATATCGATATTTGCCACAGCCGGACGAAACAGTTCGTTTTTTCTCGGAAATATTTTTTCCACGTTTCCGGTCTTTTCCTCTTCGTCTAGTACCGCAATCCCGACAAGATCTCCGGTTAATGGCCGGATCTTCTGCTGCCGGAACACTCCTTTTGCCCTGCATTCGTAAATCCCGGATTCTGCTACGTGTACATAGTAGAATCCGGAAATCCCTTTCAAAATCTTTCCCTGCATACCTGCTTCCTGTTATTTCTGGTCAAAGTTAATGGATACATCCTGTGTCTGCGTCTCGCCGTCATCCAGCACCCACTCAATGGCGATCGTTCCGGTGCTCGTTGTAATAGTCTGGTCCGTAGAAATCTTGTACGGGAAGGATGAAATCGGAATACCGTCCCAGCGGTCAATCTCCGCACCGTTTGCGTCCAGCAGGGCAATGTTCGCGGAAATGACAAATTCACTGTTCTCCGGTTCTTCGATCTTGCGGTCTTTCATATAATAAACGATTTCCTTTTTGCCGAGGCTGACTACGTAATCGACTTTGCTGTGCGCGTTGACGCTTGCTCCTGCCTCCGGTGACTGGCTGATAATGCAGCCTTCCGGTATCGTATCGTCATAGGCAGACTGCGGATTTCCTTTTTCCAGATTGTTGTCCAAAAGCAACTGTCCGGCTTCGGTCTCGGTACGTTTCCGAAGATCCGGCACCTGCACCTGTTCGATGCCTTTGCTGATCGTAAGCGTAACCATATCGCCTTTTTTTACCCTTGCACCCGCTTCCGGCGACTGACGGATGACCGTTCCTTCCGGCAGCTCGTTAAATTCGTACCGCGACTCCGGATTGACCTCAAGGCCGCGGGCTGTCAGCATATCCCGCGCGGTTGCCGCCGGATTGCCGGTTACTTTGATCAGCTCAAAATCAGCCGGTCCGCTGCTGACTGTCACCTGAATCACGGTTCCTTTTTCAACCTGCTCTCCTTCTTCCACATCCTGCTCTACAATCAGTCCTTCCTCGTACTCATCCGAAGCCTTTGTGCCAAGCCTGCGCAGCTCCAGTCCCAGCTCCCTGAGCTCTTTGCGTGCCTCGTCCAGTTCTTTGCCAGTCAGACTGATCATTTTCACCGGCTCTTCTGTGGCTGTATCCGTATCCTCTCCGGTATCCGTATCTGAGACAGAGGTCTCAATATCCGGAAACGTCACTTCGTCATCCGGCTGTTTTCCGCCGCCAAACTTAAAGCTGCCAAACATACTCGCTGCCAGATACAATACAATCAGAAGGATAATAACGGCTGCGACAATGCCCATCACCGTCATGGCTTTTTCCATTTTCGGATTCAGAAAACCGCCTTCCTCCTCTTCTTCCTCTTCGTCTTCTTCCTCCTGCACAGGCTGCTGCAGCGGTTCTTTTTTTAATTCCCGTTTAAATTCCTGCGGGCTGACCGGTATGCCTGCCGTCTCTTCCCGGATCTGGCTGACCTCTTCTGCGGAGATCATGCGTGTTTTATCCTGTACAAACGCAGGCGCCAGCACGACAAAGTCCTCATCCGGACTGACAAGCGCGTGCCTTAAATCCTCTAACAGCTCACTGATCGAAGCATACCTGCGGTCTGCGCTCTTTTGCGTACATTTCAGAATAATCTTTTCGAGGCTGACCGGAAGATCCGGTACAAAATTACGCGGCGATTCCATCTCTTCCTGCAGATGCTGGATCGCAATCGCGACTGTCGTATCCCCGTCAAACGGTACACGCCCGGTCACCATCTCATACATGACGATTCCGAGCGAATAAATATCACTCTTGCCGTCTACAAATCCGTTTCTTGCCTGCTCCGGAGAAGAATAGTGCACGGATCCCATCACATCGGAATGGATCGTATTGCTTGTCGCCGCCCTGGCAATGCCAAAATCCGTAACCTTTACCTTGCCTTCGGTAGAGATCATGATATTCTGCGGCTTGATATCCCGATGGACGATATTTTTATTATGCGCTGCCTCTATGCCGCGCCCTACCTGGATCGCTATGCTGATCGCTTCTTTATAGGACAGCTGGCGTTTTTTTTCGATATAGGTCTTTAGCGTAATGCCTTCCACATATTCCATGACAATATAGTGAAAGCCTTCCTCACTCCCTACATCGTAGATATTTACGATATTCGGATGTTCCAGCCCTGCAGCCGACTGTGCCTCTGTCCGGAATTTGGTCACAAAATTTACATCCTCCGCAAACTCCTGTTTGAGCACTTTAATCGCCACAAACCTGCCAAGCACATGGTCCTTCGCCTTGTATACGTCAGACATGCCGCCAGCGCCGGTTTTTGCGAGTATCTCATACCGGTCTGCTACAAATTTCCCTTCTGCTAACATCTTTTCACCTCATCAGAAAACGGATCTATGATGATCACTGATATATTATCCTTCCCGCCATTTTGATTGGCAGCGCCGACAAGCTGTTCCACAATTCCCACGGAATCCCTGCGGCTGCACATAATCCTGCGGATCTCACGATCCTCCAGCATATTCGTAAGCCCGTCAGAGCATAACAAAATGCGGTCTCCCTGCCGGATATTTACTTCAAAAAAGTCTGCCTTAATCTCCCTGACTGCACCGACAGCCCTCGTAATAATATTTTTATCCGGATGAATCCTTGCCTGTGCCGGATTCATCTCTCCCATACGGACCATTTCCTGTACCAGGGAATGATCCTTTGTCACCTGAACAATTTCCTGATTGACAATATACAGACGGCTGTCTCCCACATTGGCGACATATAAGCAGTCCTGCGCAATCGTAGCGCCGACAAAAGTCGTTCCCATTCCTTTCAGCTGCGGGTTTTGCTCTGCCAGCGCCAGCAGCCCTGCATTTACCTGCCGCAGCGCTGTCCCCAGAAGGGACACCGGTCCGGATAATCCGCTGTCTGCAATAATACGCACGACCTGCTCCACCGTATATCTGGAAGCAAAATCTCCCGCGTTATGTCCGCCCATTCCGTCCGCAACGATAAAAAGATTCGCAAGATTTCCAACCGGAGTCTCGGATACAAAGATATAATCCTGATTCATCGTCCGTCGTCTCCCAACATCTGTCATGGAAAATGTATTCATTTTACCGCCTGCCTTTCCTGCCGCTGACATCTGTTACGTCTGCTGCGCATATTGTTTCCGTAATTGCCCGCATGCACCGTCTATATCACGGCCCAGCTCTCTTCTTATAGTAACATTTATTTGATATTTTTCAAGTTTATTTTTAAATCGGTGCGTGGTGTTTTCATCCGGCTGCATATAACTGCGTTCCCTGACCGGATTGACCGGTATCAGGTTGACATGACAGTTTTTTCCTCCCAGCAGGGCGCCCAGCTGTCTGGCATCCGCATCCGTATCGTTCACGCCGTGTATAAGGCTGTATTCAAATGTCATCCGCCTGCCCGTCTGCGCAAAATAATAATCACAGGCCTGCATCACATCCGCCAGTTCATACTTTGCCGCAACCGGCATCATGGACAGCCGTCTGGCCTGATCCGGCGCATGCAGCGACAGCGCCAGCGTAATCTGTAGCTTCCTGTCCGCCAGCGCACGCATCTGCGGGACTAATCCGCATGTGGATACGGTAATGCTGCGCTGGCTCATATGCAGCCCCTGAGCGTCTGTCACAAGCCCGATAAGCCGGAGCAGATTGTCATAATTGTCCAGCGGCTCTCCCATCCCCATAACGACGACATTGGAAATGCGTTCCCCGATATCCTGCCCGATCCGGTAAATCTGCTCCAGCATCTCAGACGGTTTTAAGCTGCGTACCAGCCCGCCGATCGCAGACGCGCAGAACCGGCATCCCATCCGGCATCCTGCCTGCGAAGAAATACAGACCGTATTGCCATGTTTATATTTCATGCGCACGCTCTCGATATAAATGCCGTCCGGCAGGGCAAACAGGTACTTTCTTGTCCCGTCCTGTCTGGAAACCTGTACTTTTACCGGTTTTAAAACTGTAAGCTCCGACTGCTCCCGCAGCGTCTCGCGCAGACTTTTCGGAAGATCGGTCATTTCGTCAAAGTCACAGACCTGCTTCTGGTGCAGCCACGAAAAAATCTGCTTTGCGCGAAACGGCTTTTCTCCCAGACGCCCCATAAACGCCGCCAGCTCAGAAACCGTCATCGATCTGAGATCCACCCGCTTCGGATCCGCCGGTTCCGGATCCAATGATTTCCGGTCGGATGGCTGCCGGTCAGTTTGTTTTGTTATCTGCACATCATTCTCCTTGTCCTTTTCTGTCTGTTTTCACACAACAGCTGTAAAACAACCCCCGTTTCCTGAAAATACCGGCAGCTGCATTCCGTTTCCCGCTACCGCTTTCTGACAAACGCCGCAATATAAAAGCCATCCCCTTCTCCCGCCTTTGGCAGAAGCTGTCTGCTGCTTTCCAGCGCAAAGTCCGGATGCTCTTTTAAAAACCAGTCCGTATTATCCCCGTTTTCCTGCCGGCTGACTGTACAGGTACTGTACAAAAGCCTGCCGCCCGTCTTTACATACTGGCAGACTGTGGAAAGTATTTCCCGCTGCAGACTGGCCAGCTGCGTTATTTTTTCCGGCGTCATATGATACCGGATATCCTGTTTTCTGCGCATGACACCCAGACCGGAGCAGGGCAGATCTGCCACTACAAGATCTGCCTTTTGTACCAGCGTTGGATCCAGGACCCTGGCATCCCACATCTGCGCCTGCATATTGATAACTTTGCACCGTTTTATATTTTCTGCCAGCATCTGCATTTTATGTTGTGTCAGATCCCTCGCCAGCACCTGACCGGTTCCGTGCATCATCTGTGCCATATGTACCGCTTTGCCGCCCGGTGCGGCGCAGACGTCTATTACAAAATCGTGTTCCTTTGGCGCCGCCGTCTCTGCTACGAGCATCGAGCTTAAATCCTGCACATAAAACAGTCCGTTCTGAAAGCAGGACAATGCCTGCAGATGGTCATATCCGGATATCTGAAAGGCGTACTCCAGCCCACCACACGCCACGGCACGCACGCCCTCTGCCTCCAGCTGGCGCACCAGCTCCTGTGGCGTACAGCAGCCGGTATTTGCGCGGACCGTCACCGGAGCGGGATCAGAACACGCCTCCAGCAGCTGCTCCAGCTCCTTCTGGTCATAAGTCCATCCTGCGTCCTCCTTCCACATCCGGATCATCCATTCCGGAATGGAATAGCGCACGGACAGCCATTTCAAAGGCTCTTTTTCCCTGTCCGGCCAGACGATGCTCTCTTTCCCACGGATGATACTGCGCAGTACACCGTTGACAAATCCGGACAGATTGCGAAGCCCCTTTTTCTTTGCCAGACGGACCGCTTCATTGCATGCGGCCGCATCCGGCACCGCGTCCATAAACCGGATCTGATAGACGCCCATGCGCAGAATACAGCGGACGACCGGTTTCATTTTTCTGACCGGAACACTGGAAAACTGGTCCAGAATATAATCCAGCTGGATCATCTGCTCCAGTGTGCCTTCTGTCAGCCGGGTCAGAAAAGCGCGGTCTTTCTTGTCCAGATACTGGTATTTTTCCAGTACCTGTTTTTCCGCGATATGGCTGTATTCCCCGTCTTTTGTCACTCTTAACAAAAGATCAAGTACAAGCTCCCTGATACTGACTGTGTCTGCCATGATTTTCCAGTTTCCTTTCTGTTCCTATCCTTTTATTCCTGCCTGCGGGTCTAGTCACGATCCCTGCTGTTTACAAGCAGCACCAGACGCAGCAGCTGCAGGATCGCAGCGGCAGCGCCAGCCACGTACGTAAGCGCGGCTGCCTTGAGCACTTTTTTCGTATATGGCAGCTCCTGTCCGCTTAAAATACCAGTTTCACCCAGAATCCGCACCGCGCGGCTGGATGCGTTAAATTCCACCGGAAGCGTCACGATCTGAAACAGCACTGCCGCGGAAAATAAAAGAATGCCTATTTTACAGATCAGGCTTCCGGCACCGCCAAATACGATGCCCAGAAGAATCAGAGGCCATGCGGCGGCAGAGCCGAAATTGGCTACCGGCACGAGCGCGCTGCGCAGACTCAGCGGGGAGTAACCCTGCTGGTGCTGGATCGCATGTCCGCACTCATGGGCGGCTACTCCGACTGCGGCTACCGAGGTGGAGCCGTATACAGAGTCCGACAGGTTCAGCGTCTTATTTGACGGATTATAATGGTCGGTCAGCTCTCCCGCGACATGCTGGATGCGGACATCATAAATGCCTGCGCTGTTTAATACCCGCTGTGCAGCCTGCGCTCCGGTCATATTGGTCTGGCTGCGTACCTTTGCATATTTGTGAAATGTAGTTTTTACCCGCATGGATGCAACCATCGAAATGAGTGCACCAATCAGGACGAATATATACGTTGGGTCTATATAGTACCCATAACGGTATCCAAGCGGCATGATCCTTCCTCCTTTACCTGAATATCTTTACTGCAGCTGCTGCCCCTGCACGACCGGACAGCCGCGCAGAAACACACTGGTTTCCATCCGTTTTTTTCCTTCCAGCTGCACCTCGAGCAGGGCAAGCTGTCCCTGTCCGGTCTGTACTGCCAGCTGGTGTTTATCCGCGCATACGATCTGCCCTGCCTGCCCGTTGTCCGCGCCTTCCAGCACAGCGGCCTTCCAGATCTTGAGCATCCGCCCGTCCAGCGAGGTAAACGTACCCGGCCACGGATTCAGCCCGCGGATCAGCCGCTCGATCTCAGCCGCAGGCTTTGTCCAGTCAATCCTGCCCATTTGTTTATGAATCATCCCGACGTGGGTGGCCTGTGTCTCATCCTGTCGGGTCCGTGTCACCGTACCGTCCTGGATACGGGCAATGGTCTGTACACATAAGGCCGCGCCTGCCTGGGACAGCTTTTCAAACAGACTTCCTCCCGTCTCGTCCTCTGCCAGCGGCAGCTCTGCAGCTGCCAGTATATCTCCGGTATCGATTCCGACATCCATCTGCTGGATCGTGACTCCGGTCGTTTCATCCCCATTGATCACTGCCCACTGGATCGGTGAAGCGCCCCGGTATTTTGGCAGCAGCGACGCATGGACATTGATGCAGCCGTATTCCGGCATCGTAAGCAGCTCCTTAGGCAGAATCTGCCCGAAGGCGGCTACCACCATAATCTGTGCCTCATACGTCTTTAAATAAGCGATGCATTCCGGCTCACGGATACGCACCGGCTGGTATACCGGAATCTGGTGCGCCACAGCCGCCTCTTTTACCGCAGAGCACTGCACCGCCTTTCCCCTGCCCTTTGGTTTATCCGGCTGGGTCACTGCCAGTACGACCTCGTGCCCCGCCTGCAGCAAAGCCTCCAGCACCGGCACCGAAAAATCCGGCGTTCCCATAAATATTATTTTCATTTATTATCACCTGCACTTTTTTTATTATCCGGTCCGGCATACATTTTCCTGCGTTTTCCTGTATCTGCTGTATCAGATTCCATATATCTTACGATATCTTACAGGATCCGTTCCAGACTTTGCGGCTGTCTCCTATTCATCGTCCATGACCGCGTCATGAATATCCCCGATCACATGCTCCATATACATATGACCGTCCAGATGCTCGATCTCGTGGCACAGCGCCCGTGCCAGCAGCTCTTCCCCTTCGATCTCGTATTCTTCCATCTCTCTGTCAAATGCATGTACAATGACATGATTCGGCCGTTTTACCTCTCCGGCCTTGCCCGGAAGGCTCAGGCACGCTTCATCTCCGGTCTGTTCCCCGTCTTCTTCGATGATCTGCGGATTGACAAGCACGATCGGTCCGTCACCGATGTCCACCACCGCGATTCTCCTTAAAATACCTACCTGCGGCGCTGCCAGTCCCACACCGTTTGCCTCATACATCGTATCCAGCATATCCCCGATCAAGGTCTTCATTTTCGGCGTCAGATCCTTTACTTCCTTACATACCTTATTCAATATCGGGTCGCCAGCCACTCTGATCTGTCTGATTGCCATTTCCTGTACGTTCCTCCTCAAAATTTTTTTGTTATATTTACCGGTCCCTTGTTCCGTATCTAAAACTCAATCAATATATTAACCGTTCATAGGATTAAAGTCAAACTGTATACTGACTTTTTTCCATTCTGTCAAATCCCGCAGCTTTTTTTCCAAAAAATCTTTCACTTTTACCAAAACAAGATAATCCGGATGCTTCATATACAGCACCTTCCGGTAAATATCGTTAATCTTTGCCACCGGCGCGTCCGCCGGCCCGATGACCTGCAGCTGCTGAAAGACGCTGCCCGCTGCCGCGGCTTTGTGCAGCTCCCTGTGAATCCATGCCGCAATCTGCTCCATGCAGCCCGCTGCTGCCTCCTGCTGCCCGGACGCTGTTAAAATATGCAGCATATGCCAGATGGGCGGATAATGCATCAGCCTGCGGTATAGAATCTCTTCCTTATAAAAAGCGTGATAATCCTGTGCTTTTGCAGTCCGGATACTGAAATGATCCGGCTGGTAGGTCTGTATCACGACCGTTCCCGCCTCCGTTCCCCGTCCGGCACGTCCGGCCGCCTGTGTCACGAGCTGGAACGTACGCTCGGAAGCGCGGTAATCACTGACGTTTAACGACATATCCGCCGCCAGAATACCGACCAGCGTGACGTTTCCAAAATCATGCCCTTTGACTATCATCTGCGTGCCGATTAAAATATCCGCTTCCTGTCTGGAAAACGCCGTCAGAATCTGCTCGTACGAATCCTTGGAACGCGTCGTATCATAATCCATCCGCAAAATTTTTGCCTGCGGAAAGCACTGTGCCGTCAGCTCCTGTATTTTCTGCGTACCAGCCTTAAAGCCTCCGATGTAGGCAGAGCCGCAGGACGGACATTTGTCCACCATCGGTATCTCATAGCCGCAATAATGACAGATCAGCCTGCCATGCTTATGCTGGCTCAGCGTGACATCACAGTGCGGACAGCGCAGCACACTGCCGCACGCACGGCAGGAGACAAAGCCCGCCATCCCGCGGCGGTTCAAAAACAGCAGCACCTGCTGCTTTTTCGCCAGACGGTCCAGAATCAGCTCCTGCAGCCGCCGGCTTAAAATCGAACGGTTGCCCGCGCGCAGCTCCTTGCGCAAATCTACAATCTCACAGTCGGGCAGCGCCTTATCCTTCACCCGTCTGTCCATAGAAAGCAGCCGGTACTCCCCTGCCAGCGCACGGAAATAGCTGTCCACCGAAGGCGTCGCCGAGCCCAGTACGACACTGGCGCCTGCCATCTGTGCCCGCGCAATGGCCACATCCCTGGCATGGTACTTTGGCACCGTCTCACTCTTGTAGCTGTTTTCATGCTCTTCATCTATTATAATAAATCCTAAATTTGAAAACGGTGTGAACAATGCGGATCTCGGCCCGATCATAATATCAATCTGCCCGTTTCTGGCCCGCTCCAGCTGGTCCCAGCGCTCCGCGGGAGAAAGTCTTGAATGCAGGATGGACACCCGGTCGCCAAACCGTTCGTAAAAACGGCGGACCGTCTGAAAGGTCAGCGCGATCTCAGGTATCAGCATGACCGACTGTTTCCCTTTTGCGGCCGCATGCGCAATCAGCTCCATATAGACTTCTGTCTTCCCGCTTCCGGTCACTCCGTGCAGCAGATATGTATGCGGCCTGCCATCCTCCATTTCCTGCAGAATCGTCTGTGTAATCTGTGTCTGTGTCTCATTTAATCGGATCTGGTACTGCTTTGCGCTGATATCTGCTACCGGATTGCGATAGTAAAATTCCCGTTCCGTTTTCAGGATTCCTTTTTCCTCCAGATTGCGGATGACCGCGGACGGGATCCCAAGCTCCACCGTCAGATGCGGATACGCCTGCGGCGAACACTCCATCAGCTCTGCTAAAAGCTTTGCCTGCGCCGTATAATGCCTGCGCACACACTCTGCATGAAGACTCACCGCCTCGTCAGCCGGTACGAGCAGCCGGACCTGCTTTTTCTCTTTCTGCTTTTCCCTGCGCTTTACCGGAAGCACTGTTTTGAGCGCCTGATTCATCGTGCCGCCATAGTGTCTGCGAATCCACGCCGCCAGCGCGATCAGTTGCGATTCAATGACGGCGGACTCTTTCACAATCGCAGAAAGCGGCCTGATTTTATCCGTATCGTAGCAGGCTTCCTCCGTAAGCCCGACGACATATCCGGTAATCTTTCGTCTTCCAAACGGTACTTCCACACGCATTCCAATCGTAATCTCCTGCTCCATACGGGCAGGCACCTCGTACTGAAACGTCTGATCCAGCTTTTCCTGTGAAATATCTACAATTACGTCAGCATACATGATTTTGTTCCTAAAATATCCGCAATCAGCTCCCGTTCGTCCATCGGATATTTTTTCCCGTGTATTTCCTGATAGTCTTCGTGTCCTTTTCCAGCCAGCACGATAATATCCCCCGCCTGCGCGTTGTGAATGGCATAAGCAACCGCTTCCCTGCGGTCCGCGATCTCCACATACTGCCCGTCTGTCTTTGCCATCCCCTGCTTAATATCGTCGATAATCGCCTGCGGCTCTTCCTCTCTCGGATTATCCGAGGTAATGATCGTAAGGTCCGCCAGCCTGCCGGACACCTCTCCCATCTCATAGCGCCGGATTCTGCTGCGGTTGCCGCCGCATCCGAACAGGCAGACCAGTCTGCGCGGCTGATATTCCCGAAGCGTCGTCAGAAGGCTTTCCAGACTCATCGCATTATGCGCATAATCAATCATCAGCGTAAATTCATCCGACACCTTTACCATTTCAATGCGCCCTTTCACTCTGGCCTGCTTTAACGCCTGCCGCATATTTTCCACCGGCACGTCAAAATGCCTGCATACGGCGATGGCTGTCAGGGAATTGTACACACTGAACCTCCCCGGCACATGCGCTTCCACATCAAAATCACAAATCCCGCCCGCATGGTAAGCCACGCCCAGATAGCCGGCTCCCTGAACCAGACGCACATCCTGCGCCCGTAAATCCGCCTGCTGCGAAAATCCATACGTTTCGACTGTACACGTATGCCCCTCCAGCACCTGTGGAGTATGCGGATCATCCGCATTTACAATGCCCGTTTTACACTGACGGAACAGCATTCCCTTGCACGCCAGATATTCTTCAAACGATGCGTGTTCATTCGGCCCGATATGGTCCGGCGAGGCATTCGTAAAGATCCCGATATCAAACGTAAATCCGCCGACACGGTGCATCATCAGTCCCTGCGAGGAAACTTCCATCACACAGGTATCACAGCCCGCGTCCACCATTTTGCGAAAATACTGCTGCACCAGATATGACTCCGGCGTAGTATTGTCCGCTTTGATGTGCTCCTGCCCGATAATGGCCTCTATCGTACCAATCAGTCCGGTTTTCCTGCCCGCGCTTTCCAGAATCGAGCGGATCATATAAGTCGTCGTCGTCTTCCCCTTCGTACCGGTAATGCCGATCGTCTTTAACTGCTGCGCCGGATACCCAAACCAGGCCGCGGAAAGCTCTGCCAGCGCAAGTCTCGAATCCGCCACCTTTAATCCCGTAAGCCCTTCCGGCACCGTCACATCCCGCGAAACGACAACTGCCGCCGCATGCTTTTCCGCTGCCTGCCCGATGCATGTATGCCCGTCAAAGGCCGTTCCCTGGATACATACAAACAGACATCCGGGCACAATCTTTCTGGAATCGTAAACGAGCGCCGATATTTCCTGCTGCATGCTTCCACAAAGAAGCTGATAATCCATCCGTTCTGTCAGTTGTTCTATTGTCATATAAAGACCTCCGTCATCCTGTTATTTCCATACAGTTGCTGATTTTCCAGCTTCTAATATTATACACATCCCTGCGGGCTGGTTCAATGAAAATCTGGCAATATCAGGCAGAAATTATTGACAATCCTCCCGCAATTTGTTATATTGATTTTAGTTAAAATTTACAGACAATTTAATATATACAATATATATATCTGTCATTTTTACCTGTTTTGCACAAAAAATCCAACAAAAAGGAGGCAATGCTATGTTATTCCAGACAACACCAGAACAAGAACAGCTGCGGGCAAAAATCCGTGCCTTTGCCGAGGAAGAAATCCGTCCGATCGCCTTTTCGTTAGACCAGGAAAACCGTTTTCCTGACGAAGCCGTAAAAAAACTCGGGGAAATGGGCCTGATGGGTATCCCTTATCCGGAGGAATACGGCGGTGCCGGACTCGATATTAACAGCTACGCGATCGCGGTCGAGGAATTATCCAGAGTAGACGGCGGATCCGGCGTTATTTTATCTGCCCATGTCTCATTAGGCTCGTTTCCGATCTTTGCGTTCGGCAATGAAGAACAAAAGCGCAAATATCTCGTTCCGCTCGCAAAGGGAGAAAAAATCGGCGCCTTTGGACTGACAGAGCCAAACGCGGGTTCAGACGCAGGCGGTACGGAGACAACAGCCCTTGACAAAGGCAGCTACTATCTGTTAAACGGCGGCAAGATTTTCATCACAAATGCCCCGAAGGCAGATACTTATGTCGTATTTGCGGTAACGACACCGGATATCGGCACGCGCGGCATTTCTGCGTTTATCGTGGAAAAAGGCTGGGACGGTTTTGAATTTGGCGACCATTATGACAAAATGGGCATCCGCTCTTCTACGACAGCCGAGCTTATTTTTAATGATGTAAAAGTCCCGAAGGAAAATCTGCTTGGCAAAGAAGGCGAGGGATTTAAAATCGCTATGGCAACACTGGACGGCGGACGCATCGGCATTGCCGCACAGGCTCTCGGCATCGCGCAGGGCGCTTTTGAACAGGCGCTTGCATACGCAAAAGAGCGTAACCAGTTTGGCAAACCGATTGCCGCACAGCAGGGCATCTCCTTTAAACTGGCAGATATGGCGACAAAACTGCGCTGCGCACGCTTTTTAGTCTATTCCGCTGCTGAATTAAAAGAACAGCACAAACCATACGCGATGGAAGCCGCAATGGCCAAAATGTACGCGTCTGATATCGCTTTGGAAGTCACAAACAGCGCCCTGCAGATTTTTGGCGGCTCCGGCTTCTTAAAAGGTATGGATGTGGAACGTATGTACCGGGATGCCAAAATCACAACGATTTATGAAGGCACAAACGAAATCCAGCGCGTTGTCATAGCAGCGAATTTAATCGGAAAAATGCCAGGAAACTCCGGAGGCGGCAGCCGCTCCGCAGCCAAAAAACCGGCTCCTGTCACAGGCGTGCGCAAAGGCCATATCTTCCGTGACGGCGCCGCGGGCGATAAAGTAACTGCTCTCGTAGAAGCGCTGAAAAAAGACGGGCATGATTTTACCGTAGGCATTGCCGCCGATACACCAATCGCACAGGCAGAACGTGTTGTCTCAGCCGGAAAAGGCATCGGCTCCAGAGAAAATATGAAGCTGATCGAAGATCTTGCCAAAGCAGCCGGCGCAGCCATCGGCTCGTCCCGTCCGGTCGCTGAGACACTGAAATACGTACCATTAAACCGCTATGTCGGCATGTCCGGCCAGAAATTTACCGGCAATCTGTACATAGCCTGCGGAATCTCCGGCGCTACCCAGCACCTGAAAGGCATCAAGGACGCCTCCACGATCGTCGCGATCAATAAAAACGGCAACGCTCCGATCTTTAAAAACTGTGACTACGGCATCATCGGTGATGTAAACGAAATACTGCCGCTCTTAACCGAAGCTCTGGATACCGGAGAAAAACAGCCGGCTCCGCCGATGGTCAAAATGAAACGCCCGCCAGTACCAAAGCCGGAACCGATCGGCAAACGCTATGTCTGCGGCGGATGCGGCTATGAATACATTCCTGAAAACGGCGACGAAGACGCACAGATCGCTGCCGGCACCCTGTTCGGACAGCTGCCGCCAGACTGGGTATGTCCGGAATGTGCAGAAGGAAAAGACCAGTTTATCGAAGCTTAACAGACGACGTCAGTATCCCATATAAAAATTTAGGAAAGGAAAAGCTATTTAGACGTTAAGTAGCAGGACATCACATGTATTGTGTACGAAATATAACACAGGATCTGTACTGGGTCGGCGCGAACGACCACCGGCTCCACTTATTTGAGAACATACACCCGATTCCATACGGTGTAAGCTACAACGCATATTTACTGTTAGATCAGCAGACGGTACTGTTTGACACCGTAGACTGGTCTGCCTGCCGCCAGCTTCTGGAAAATCTGGATCATCTGCTCGACGGCCGCCCGCTTGACTGGCTTGTTGTCAACCATATGGAGCCTGACCACGGCGCCTGCGTGGAACAGATTCTTCTGCGCTATCCGCAGGTAAAAGTGATCTCCACCGAAAAAGCTTTTATGCTGATGCGTCAGTTTGGCTTCCATCCGGACCAGCACGAATGCGTCACGGTAGCCGAAGGCGACACCCACTGCTTTGGCACCCATACAGTTACCTTCGTAGCCGCACCGATGGTACACTGGCCGGAAGCTATGGTAACATTTGACACGACCAACGGCGTACTCTTTTCCGCGGATGCATTTGGCTCCTTTATCGCACTGGACGGCAGACTGTTTGCAGACGAAGTAAACTTTGACCGCGACTGGCTCGACGAAGCCCGCCGCTATCTTGTAAATATCGTAGGCAAATACGGACCGCACATCCAGCTGCTGCTGAAAAAAGCCGGCGGCATTGTAGACCAGATCCGTTATATCTGCCCGCTCCACGGTCCGGTATGGCGTGAGAATTTCGGATATTTTATCGATAAATACGACAAATGGAGCCGTTATGAGCCAGAAGAAAAAGGCGTAATGATTGCCTACGCTTCCATGTACGGCAACACGGAAGGCGCTGCGCAGGCACTTGCCGGCAAACTGTGCGAAAAAGGCTGTACTAACGTAAAGGTGCATGATGTGTCTAATACGCATGTATCCTACCTGATTTCCGACGCTTTTAAATACAGTCATATTGTGCTGGCATCCGTGACTTATAATCTGGGTATCTATCCGGTGATGCACAATTTCCTGATGGATATGAAGGCACTGAATATGCAGAACCGTACGTTCGCCCTGATTGAAAACGGCTCCTGGGCATGCAAGTCCGGTGATCTGATGCAGAAATTTATCGATGAGGAACTGAAGAATATGACAGTCTTAAATGAACGGCTGAGTATTGCTTCTTCTATGGGGGCGGATAAAAATATTGAGCTTGAGGCACTGGCAGATGCGATTGTTGATTCGATGAAGGAATAAAGCTCCGGCAGACTTTACACAGGAACCTCCATACGCTATAATGGCTGTAT
This sequence comes from uncultured Eubacterium sp., assembly GCA_947653505.1. The sequence goes on along the minus strand of CANTHI010000012.1, from coordinate 2,106 downwards.
CAGTAAACAACTGCATCAATCATAAAGGCGGTGAAACTATGGATGTATTAGAGGAAATGAATAACGGAGAAATTATACAAAGAGGTTTGGAAGACTTTAAAAACATTCAGGATTACATGATACAGCCTTGGTGTAAACATGTCAGAGATAGACAGAATCAAAGAATAATGTTTAAAACCACATAACAAGCTACAGGCAAAAGTGTAAAGTCTTTCGAATTATCAACAGACTTTACACTTTTTGTTTCAGTTTTTGTTCGGAACTGTATGTAAATCAGAGTTTATTACAGCCTGATTCACATCATTGCTGTGTTAAAATTTCTAGTCGATGAACCAATTCCACACGACATACAAAAATCTGCTCCCCAGCCGGATGATATTTCCCATTCTTCTTTCCGCTTTAAATCCCGCCATGCGTTAATAGCTTCATGGCGCAGGACAATCTTACAGAACGCATGAAACGCATATTCGATATGCTCCATGCCATGATTCTTTCAGCTTCCTGACTCATTTTTCCCATTTACGCATCTCCTCATTAATTTTCCTTGAAACCCATTCCCTATTTACACATGAAATCCACAACTCCGGCATATGCGTATACGTCTCCCAGGCTGTCAGTTTCTACTTTCCTCTGCAATCCATTCTTTCAGCTTTTCCTGCAGCAGCTTCTTATCAGGCAGATAAAGCCGGTACTCTGACGCAAATACATTTGTATCCTCCGGCAGCGTGATCTCAACCAGTGCATCATTTTTTTCTTTACACAATAATATCCCAACCGTAGGATTTTCCCCTTCCAGTTTTTCATAACGGTCATAATAATTTACGTACATCTGCATCTGCCCTAAATCCTGATGCGTCAGCTTATCTGTTTTCAGGTCAATCAATACATAACAGCGGAGCAGCCTGTTGTAAAAAACCAAATCTACATAAAAATTATCCTCGCCATAGGTAAACCGCTTCTGCCTTGCCTCAAACAAATATCCCTTCCCCATTTCAAGCAGGAATTTCTGCAGCTTATCAATGATAGCCGCCTCCAGGTCTGATTCCACATATGCCGCTTTTTCTTCCATCCCTAAAAACTCCAGAACAGTAGGCTGTTTTACAATATCTTCCGGTTTTGTTATCACATTTCCTTCAGATTCCAGCCGCAGTACTGCATCTTTATCCCTGCTGAGCGCCAGCCGTTCGTAAAGGCTGGAATTATACTGTCTCTGCAAGGTACGTACGCTCCAGCCAGATTTTGCCGCTTCTATTTCATAAAAACTTCTTTCATCTGCATTGGCAATCCGCATCAATACTAAATAATGTGACCATTGCAGTGAAAAAGGCATCTGCTCTTTAAAAAAGCTAAACACTGTTTCGCTTTTTTTACAGCAAAAAGTTCAAACACTGTTTTACTGATCCGTTCCTTATAAGTAAGGTAAAATTTTCTGCAGTTTTTCAGGGTGTCCTCCGAAAAACCATTTCCAAATTTTCCTGATAATCTTTCTGACAGCTTCTTTATGACCTGCTGCCCGTATTTCGCCCTGCTGCAGCCTTGCTGCTGCTCCACAATCCAGCATCCTAATGAATAATAGGTCAGCAACTGAATAGTATTGACCTGCTTTACAGCCATGCTTCTGGCAAATTGTATCAACTCTACAGAATTATCGTATAATATGTCTATATCAACCGCTTCATTTTCTTTTTTCAACGTCTTTTCGTTTTCATTCATACCTTTCCTCCAGTTTGATGATATAATATCAATCTGTTTTTAGATCTTATAATCTATATTTATATAGCATTTTATCCATACTGTTACCTCCGTAATCTCTTTCTACATATTATAACATGGTTGTCTTTCATTTTAAATAATACCTCAAATATTTTTAACTTAGCTGCCATTCCGTTTGGACTGTGCTTATCCTTTCCTTTTTTGATTACATCTAATTCGCCATAAGCTGTTTCATGCCCTGGCTTTTTGAGCCCGGGTTGTCCGAGCCGTAGCCCTCCAGCAGGTTGCTCATAGTTCATGCGCCGGAAAAGGTGGACGGGAAACGGGTACAGAAAGTGGATATTGTTTTCAACTTTGTAGGGGAAATCAATTTCCTTTCTGCCACGCAACCGA
>CANTHI010000011.1 GCA_947653505.1 uncultured Eubacterium sp. | reverse complement strand
TCTGCAAGGGGAAGGGGACTTCTTTATGCTGTGGTTAAGGGCTGTGATACGTGTTACAGAATGCGTATTCTGCATAAGAGAATGGATGGGCTTATCGTGATTAGCCGGTATTTACAGAATTATTATAAAAATATGAAAACGATTGCCCGTATACCGCCTTTGACGGATATTCGTGAGAGCAGGTGGAGCAATCCATATCCCAAATCCAAAGACAGATTATTGCTTGTTTATGCAGGCGATCCGGGCCGGAAGGACAGGATCGATATTTTAATAGACGCTTTGCAGACTGTCAGACGGCCGTATCGGTTAGATGTGATCGGGATCACGCTGGAGGGATATCTGAAACGGGCCGGGCGTCATAGAAAACTGCTGGATCAGAATCCATGCATCTGCTTTCATGGCAGAAAGACACATCCGGATACACTGGAGTATGTAAAAAAAGCAAATTACAGCTGCTTTTTCAGAGAGGCAGACAGGGTCTGCATGGCTGGATTTCCTACAAAATTTGTAGAAGCGGTATCGTGTGGAACTCCGGTACTGACGAACGATACCAGTGATCTGGCTGCCTGCTGTGCAGATGGGAAAAATGGCTATGTGCTGGACGGACTCGATATACAGGAGATATCCCGGGTGATAGAACAGCTTCCGTTTATTATGGAGACGGAGGCCGGTTATTTTGATTATCGTCAATATGTAAGGATCATGGAAAGATTTTAATGTTTTTTGCAGGAAAGTAAGGGATGAAATGAGTCTGTTTGGAAAGTTATTGTGGTATATGCAAAGAATATACGGTTTTTTTATCAAGAGATATTTAAAAAGCAGGTTCTTTTCATGTGGCATCAATGTATATCTGGGAAATCATGGCATTGCAACCTACGAAAATATTAGTGTAGGAAACGATGTCTATATTGGCAGTAATTATGTGTTTCAATCTGCACATGGAAAAATACTGATTGGTGATCACGTGATGTTTGGACCCGGAGTACATATACATGGTGGGAATCATGTATATGATCGTATCGGTGTATATATGGATACCGTTTCAAAAGAAAAAAACAGCGATCCTCCGGTAAGGATCGAAAACGATGTATGGATTGGGGCCAATGTGACGATATTAAGCGGGGTCCATATAGGATTTGGGAGTATTATTGGAGCGGGCTCGGTGGTTACAAAGGATGTTGGCGAGGGATGTATCTATGCAGGAAATCCGGCAAGGCTGATCCGGATGCGGTTTCGTGATGAAGAAGAATTTAAAAAGCATAAAGAAAGCTTACTTATGAAGAAAAGGATAAATAGTTAAAAGAGTTTTATGGATATAAGAAATAGCAAATTTTTTCTGACTATCAGGGGGAATCATACCAGAGATGAAAAGTAATTGCGGATACGGTGATTTTGGATTCAATCTGCCTGTATTTATTTGTATAGTATCAGCTGTTTTTTCACCGCTGATGGTATACCGGTATCATGGAATTTTTAGTGTGCTGTTGTTTTTTTTCTGGCTGTTGATGGGTATGGCAGAAAGGAAGAAACTGACCGTAAGTGAGATTTGCACTATTTTTTTCTACACTTATTTAGTAGTCATGCCATATATCATGGGTTATGGATTCGTTAGTAACCGGTATCTGGTGTTAGCGGTCTTTCTCATGGGTAATTTAGCGGGCGGTTATTGCGAATTTGCAGGCAAATGGAAAAATATTGGATTTGTATTAAAGGCAGCATCTCCGTTTGTGGCATATGTATTCATCAAAACATTTTTTGGATTACTGGCACATCCCTGGATCGCAAGGATGGTTAAAAGTGATGACGCATACACAACACAGGCCAGGCTGCAGGGAGTGGGCGGTTATGAATTTATTTATTTCCTCGCAATGCTGACAGGTATTAGCGCGGGATTATTCTTTTTATTGAAAAAACGCAGAGATAAATGGATATGTCTGGGAATCTGTATGTCATCTTATGTGGAAGTTGTATTGTCAAATTATATGACGGCATTTCTGATATCGACATTGGGAATTGTACTTACAGTCCTGCTGTTTTTGATAAATAAAAATCGTGCCTGGCTCCTGTTTTTTGGCTTTTGCATCGTTTTTTTTCTTGCTTTTGGAAATCATGTGATGAACCTGGCAGTGGATATCCTGCAAAAAATAATACCGGAAAATGGAATGACGTTTCTGAGACTGCAAAATATGCAGGGATCCTTTTTACAGATGCTGGCAGCAGAGTTTCTGGCAGACCGGAGTCCTGTACTGGTCAAAAGTATCCGGTGTTTTTTTCAATATCCGTTATTCGGAATTATTGGCCGCAGCGGGCTTGAACGGGAGGAGCTAATGTCTTTTATAGGACAGCATTCTTATTTTTTTGATACGTTCGCGTTTTATGGAGGACTGATAGGTATTTTAAGCCTGCACAGTTATTTTTCGATCTTCAGAAAAAAGTATTTTCACGGCAATCTGATAGTGATTACGCTGCCAGTGCTTGTCTGTGGCTCTGTCCTGCTGTTTTTCAATAATGTGACAGTATCGGCTGGTATTGTTACGGGGATTATTTATCCATATGCACTGTATCTGGTGAGGGAGCAGGCCGGGGAGAATAGGAAAGAGGATATAGGAAGATGGGAAAAGCAAAAATAGCAATCGTATTCCAGTCTGGAGGAGAATGCGGCGGACCATATATCAGCCATAAAAGAATTATGGAAAGCAGCCTTAAGGAGAAGTATGAACTGATTCCGTTATATTTTCCAAAAGGCAGAATGGGAATTTTCTGTCCAGGATTTATAAAGGAGGTCCGCAGGCAGATCCGTATCATGGATCCGGATCTCATACAGATTCCGGGCCTGCAGCTGGTTGGATTTCATATGATGGTGGCGGCAGTTCTGGAAAAGCGGAAAACAGTGCTTGCGGTACACGGCAGCAGCAGTGAGGCGGTAGAGTTTTCAAAGTTAAAAAAGTTTGTTATGGAGGTTTTGGAAAAGCAGACGTTAAACTGTGCGACAGGCATTTATGCGGTAAGCAGATATGTAGAAAACTGGCGGATTTTAAAGAAGTTTCAAAATAAGTGTTATGGCACAATTTTTAATCTGCCGCAGACAGGAAACTGGAAAAAGAGGGATCTTAGAAAAGAACTTGGAATTTCACCAAAGGATCTTGTAATTGTTTCCACAGGAAGAATTACAAGGGAAAAAGGATATGAGAATTTTTGGAAAGTCCTTGAAAAAACAGGAATGGCACCAGACAGGAAGGTCATCATAGCTGGCGACGGAGACTATCTGGAAGACATGAAAGCAGAGGTATACAGATGTGGATGGGGGAACCATGTATTTTTTACCGGATTTATTACAGATATTGAAAATGTTCTTGCGGCGGGTGATATTTTTATGATTTTATCACTGCATGAAACTTTTTGCATGTCTTTGCTGGAGGCATGTCAGCAGGGACTTCCCTGTATCGCTACCGATGTTGGAGGGATACCGGAAATTATCTGTAACAATGAAAATGGGTTTCTGGTCCGGAAAAATGATATTGCAGGTACTGTGCGTGCGTTAAAACAACTGATGGAAAATGAGAAACTGCGCTTACAAATGGGAAGGAAAGCGAAAGAGCGGGCAGAAACAGTCTTTTCAGGACAAAGGATCACAGCACAGCTGGACAGGATGTACCAGAGTCTGATCTATGGATCACAGAATAAGAGGCTAAAATGAATGGATGATAACATAAATAAAAAAGCAATCCACAGTGCAAAATGGCTGACCGTCATGGGAAGCTTATCCAGTGTCTGCAGCTTTGTAATCAGCACTGTTCTGGGGAGAATATCGCCGGCTTTGCTGGGCCAGTATACGCTGGTCCTGTCATTTCTGAATCTGACATCGGCAATTGTATGTATGGGTGGTTCTGTTATCCTGAGCAGGTATATGATCCGCGAAGAAAATGTGGTAAGCAGGACCAGGGTATTTTGTACCTATGGATATCTGGTGGCTGCTGTTTATGTTTTATTTGCTGGTGGATTGCTGCTCTGTCCTGGATTATATGTCATGCTTGTAGGGAAAACTACGGAACAGATTAAAATATACAGCATTATTTTTATCATGCCTGTGTATGCGTCTGTAGTGGTTGTATCCTGTCTGCTTATGGCAGTGCTGGAATCCAGAATATCCAAAATCATGGGGAACTTATATGTTATTGGCATGTGCTTTGTCTGCATCTTGTTATATTTTGTAATGCCGGATGCCCTGAATCTGTATTTTTACAGAGTCGTATTTTTGGTTATTTTTATTACGAATCTGGCAGCGTTAGGCATGGGTGCTGCTTATATCAGAAAGAATCATATTTTATGCTTTTCAGCGGAATCGTTCCGGCCATTTTTTTATGAGGGAATGCCGGTATTTATTTTATGTGCGTGGGGACAGGCGGTTCTCATCTATCTGCATGGGAATGTGGATAAGATTTTTTTGTTCCAGCTGGACGGCCTCGGTCAGCTGGGATATTATCAGGCGATTCTTCAGATTGCGGCAGTGGTGGATTTTGTCCCCAATCTGCTGGGGAATATAACGATTCCTTTTTTCTCTTCCATAATCGGAAAACAGGAAGTGGGACAGGTGAAAGCAGCTTATCTGAAAATAGAACAACTGCTGATTCTGTTTTTAACAACGTGCGTATTTGGATTGATCGCGGTCACGGATCTGCTTCTGGAAGTGTTTGGAAAAGAATATACCGTATATAAAGGGGCACTGCTTCTGATGCTGGCCGGAAAGCTATTGTCCTCCAGAGGATATCTGAATACGCCGATGCTGGTCAATATGGATAAAAATATGATAAGGCTGTTAAACTCCGTAATACAGGTTTTTTTACAGATGCTGATGATGTACTTTTTAGTTCTCAGGACCGGGCTTTATGGAGCTGTGGCTGCAAAGACAGTTACATCGGTTGCGGCCCAGTTTTTACCGCAGTATATTTTGAACAAAAGCAGGTATCAGATAGGATTTTCCAGACAGTATATCACCGCGGGGGTATCTTTGTGTATTTTATGTGGCAGTATCATTCTCTTTCAGCCGGGGATCGTTATGAGCATCATAGTTTCGGTTTTCTGTTATGCCGGATTTTTCTTATCGGCTGGATATTCAGCTTCCGGCGTCCTGAGAGACATTAAAAAATTATTATTGGGTTAGGGGAAATCATATGCAGCAGGAAAATTTACTGGAAAAGTTTGTATTGTCGCAGGATCTGTGCAGCGGATGCGGAACCTGCGCGGGAGTCTGCCCGCAGGAATGCATTGTGATGGGAAAGCATGGATTTGCACGTCTGATGAATAAACAGCGATGTACGGGATGTAATTTGTGCTATCAGTGTTGTCCGTCTGTAGAAGTGACCTTTCAGACAGCTGATCCGTGCGGGGGGGGGTGGAAGTATGATCTGGAAACAGGTGTCTGGCGGAGCTTCTTTCGCGGACACGCAGTAGATGATACGGTCCGGAAAAACGGAGCTTCCGGTGGTGTGGCAACAGCAATTATGCAGTATCTGCTGGATCGGAAAGTAGTAGACGCGGTGATCTGTGCAAAGCTGCATGGGCACAGCGCCTGCTACCAGATCATTCATAAGTCAGAAGACCTGCTGGAAACCCAGAAATCTTATTATGTACCGGTCCCGCTGAATCTGGTGATTGGAAAAATAAAAGATACAGAAAAAAAGTATGCAGTGACAGGTACGCCGTGTCAGATACAGGGACTGGTTAAGGCAATGGAAGTGATTCCGGATCTAAAGAAAAGAATCGTGTATAAGATTGGCTTGTTTTGCGGATATATGCAGAGGGAGGAAGGCGTTCATGCGCTGGCAGGATATCTGGGGTGTGATTCTGCGGAATGGGAGTTTTGCGGATGGAGATGTGGGGATTATCCCGGGTATACAGTTTTTAAAAATAAGCATACCGGAGAGCGCACAAGTATGATTATTTATGACGCACTGAGTCTGGCTGTTCCTTTCTTTACTCCAAGAAAATGCTTTTTGTGTCCGGATGGAACAAATACCTATGCAGATATCGCGTTAGGAGATATTCACGGGGCAGGAGCTGACGAAAATGTCGGAATCGTCCGGACAAAAGCGGGGCAGGAGCTTTTATCGGCAGCAACAGGTCAGGGGTATATGGAATGCGAAGAGGAAACAGCCGGAGGAGAAGTATATAAAATTGTAAAAGGCGTAACAGCTTCCAAGTACCGGCTTGTCTGGGAACAGATTGCGCTGAGCCGGAAAAAAGGAGAAAGAGTACCGGTATATCATAATCTGAATGCTCCTGAGAAGCAGAATATTATTATGCATATTTTTTATAAAAGAAAAGCAAAATTGTATGCATGGGCATTGGCAAAAGGGCAAAATACATGGAGCGGCATACCGCCTGAAAGATTTATGAAGATTGGGAAATATATTTATCAGTATCCGGCATCATCTGTGTTCTTTCGCATGATTGTGAGATTAAGGAATGCATGGAGGAAAAGATGAAAATTTGCAGCAGACATTTACATGCGGTTGTTGATACAGGGTTATGTACAGGATGTGGGATCTGTGCAGGAACATGTCCTAAGGATGTGCTGATCATGCGTGATGGCAGGGCGATGTGCAGCAGTGAAACAGAATGTATTGACTGTGGATGGTGTGAAGAAGTATGTCCGTCTTATGGATATGAACTGAATGATCTGTATAAGAACCATTATGCGATATACGAAGCGGCCAGTACAAATGATAATTTGAAGGGAAAAGGAAGCAGCGGTGGTGTAGTAACGCAGATGCTGCTGAATGCTGTGGCGGAAAATTATGTGGACGCAGTAGTTGCTGCTGAAGGATGTGACAGTATAGAAGAAGGGCTGTGCAGATACAGGATCCTGGACCGTATGGAGGATATTCAGGGCGCTTCGGGTTCCAAATATGTCATGGCATCCTTTGATCAGATGCTCAGGGTATTAAAAAGCATAAAGAAGCGGGTCGCAGTTGTGGCTCTTCCATGTCAGATGTATGGAATTACGAAAGCGATGGAGCATTATCCGTTGCTGAAAGATAACATCGTGCTTAAGATTGGACTTTTTTGCGGATATACATATAGCAATGCCTGTATCAATGGATTGTCTGCAGTAACAGGAGCAGATGATGTGAAGTGTGTGGCTGGATGGAGGGAAGATGGTCTGCCTGGTTTTTGTGTTTTACAAAAGCAGAATGGAGAGACAGCGAAGATTTCGTTTCTTGATGAGCACAGTGTGGATGTAACATTTTACGCATATGAGAAATGCCTGCTGTGTAAAGACTGCTTTGCTGATTATGCGGACCTGGTGGCAGGAGATATCGGTCGTGGATGGAAAGAAAAAAAGACGCTGGTACTCATCCGTTCAAAAGCTGGCGTGAAGTGGTTTACAAGACTTTGCGGGAATATGAATATAAAAAAGCTGCGGGCAGAAGACTGGAAGCAAACGCCGGTTTCGTTTTTAGAGCTTCAGAAAAGAAGTAAGGTGTCTGAACGAATCAGGATCAGACAGCGGGAAAAAAAGTATGTGCCAGTATGGTCAGGGGATTATAACGAACGCAGACTGCTGTTTGTACAAAAGATGAATATGCGAAAGCTGATCAGAAAGCAGAATACGGCAAGGGAAAATACAGACCAGTATCTGAAAGAGCCTGGCAAAATGCTGCGTCTGGGAAGACAGCTGTACTATAAGGGTGAAAATGGAGCTGCAGTCAGATACGCAGGACTGGCAGAAAGAGCCTTGCGGATTGCATTGCAGACAAACTGGTTAAACATTGTAAGAAATCGTATTCCGGAAAAGAACAGGTTATTTCAGTCTGAAAAAAAATATATCAGGGCGGGCCTGATTGGTCTTGGTTCCTGGGGAAGACAGTATGTTTCTTTTTTGCGTAAATGGGGCGGTATCCATTTGCTTTGCGTGTATGACCAGGATCGTGAGATTTGCAGTAAGATAGCAAAAAAGTACCAGATAGATATCCGGACACCAGAGGAAATGGCAGCAGATGAGGGCATAGACACGATATTTATTCTGACTTCGAATGATATGCATTATGAACAGATTGTTTTCATGATGGAGCATAAGAAACATGTATTTGTAGAAAAGCCTTTGGCAAATGAATACAAACATGCAAAAGAATTGCAGAAAATGTCTTATGAAAAAAATCTGTATCTGTATGTTGCACACAGCATGAAAATGGGAAAAGGTTTTTTGATGCTTAAAAATCTGATCCAGAGTGGAAGACTGGGAGCAGTCAGGCAGTTTTTCTGCGTCCGTATGGTTTCAGGTATGAATCATGTGATGCGTTCCTCGTGGCGCGCGGATCCGAAGCGGGCGCCGCTATTACCGATGATTCAGCTGGGCGTACATCTGCTGGATGCAAGTCTTTATTTATTTGGGGAAGAAATCTGGTGCAGGAGTGCATCTGCACGCGCGACGTGTGGTGTGACGGAAAGTATCTCATGTATTCTGGAGAATGAAAAGGTAACAGGAAATCTCATGGTATCTTATGACGCAATTCCTGCAATGGAGTATGTTGTATATGGAACAAGAGCGCGGGCTGTTTTAAATGATAAAGAACTGCTGTTAGTTGAAGGTGGAAAAAAGCGGGTATTGGAAAAAGGACTGGACAAAGAAAATCTGATTTTAAAAGAAATAAAGGATTATTATTGCTGGAGAATGAAAGAAAAGGAACCTGTTAACACATTAGAACGGGCTGTAAAAGTGATAGAGATTTTTGAGGACATCCGGCGAATGATAGAAAATGGAGAAAATGATCATGAAATTTTGTAAAGAAGACCAGCTTATGATCGATCATGCCGTGACAAAACAATACATCTGGCTGAACACCTGGAGACAGGAAAATGGCGCATACAATAGCTTTGTAGTGCACAGATGTGACCTAAAAAGATTAAAGGAAATACATGAGACTCCGTGGGGACATTGCGCTGTGCTGGAAGGACTGATCAGTCTGTATGAAAAAAAGCAGTCGCAAAAGCTTTGTATGCAGATTGAAGATGCCGTGAGGCTGCAGATATCCAGACTGGACAGGGATGGAAGTTTTCAAAATGCTGGATTTGAAGATGACAGATTCAGCTCTCTGGTACATAACAGTATGGCTGACCGTGCTTTGCTTGCCTATTATAACTGCAGTATCAGCAACCGGAAATTAAAAGAAAAAGCACTGCGTACAGCGAAAAGAAATGCAGACCGTTATCTTCTTGGCGAGCTATGGGACGAACAGGCTGGAGCTTTTCGTTTTAGCAGGCAGGATTACTATAGCCCGGATGTGGTACGTTATGTCGCAAATATGAACTGTGTTGCTGTAGAAGTGATGCTCCTGCTTTATCAGATCCTGCGGCAGGAAAAGTATCTGATCTATGCAAAAAAATGCGGAGAATGGCTGAAAACACAGTCTGTTAGCAGTGACAATATCTATCGCGACGGTGGGATCAGTTATGGAAGCAACAACCCGGAGTGTCTGGTCAGCATTTATACAGGACTATGTCTGCCGGGGATATGCGAATTATATGCTGCGTTTCAGGATGAGGGGTATAAACATATGGCAGTGAATGCTGTAAAAAATCTGTTGGCCTATACAGAGGACGGCTATTTTTGTCATATGATGGCAGGTGATGAGCAAAAGAAGCATCCATATTTTATCGCCGGAGCGGGGATTGTGTTGTTTGGAATCGACTATGTAAATACGGCTTTGGAACAAAATTTTGATATCCTGCCTTATTTAAGGAAAGTGCTGAAAAAGCAGTATCTGTCCGGGGCGGTTGGGAATTTTATGTATTATAACAGCGAAGCAAATGGACGCCCGAAAGGAAGCAGACGGATAGAAGTATGGGAAGATGCTGTTCCCTGCCTGCCGTGGAATGCGCAGCTGTTCCGGTATCTGGCAAAAGTCTCGCGGGGACTTGTAAAGGAAGAGGGGCGCTGTCATGCTGTAGGCAAAGCAGGAGCCGGATATTTATATGCCGAAACGGAAAAGTGGATGACCGTATGTTCTGTTTATCCGGCCAGAAGTGTTGTTTTTTTACTGATCCATAAAAAAAGAAACCGGAGTCTGGCTGCAGTTTCCTTAAAGCAGATCGTCAGTCATGTGCGCAGGAAACCGGACAGGAGAAGCTTATGAATATTTGTTTATTGTGCAGGCATTATTTTCCGTCGTCTGGAGGAATTGAAACTTCTGTTTATCAGCTTTCCAGGGCTTTTGCACATCTGGGGCATACGGTCATTATTGTGACGGCTTCTAAAAGGCCTTTGAAAAGCAGAAAAGAATATGCGCAAATTGTATATGTTCCGGCTGATGATAACGTATTATCACTTCTTCCATCAACAGGGCTGCGGTTGTTGGAAAGAAAATGCATGCAGACGCTGGAGCAGATCAAAAGAAGCTGCCAGCCGGATCTGATGATTGGCAGAGACTCTCTTCTGACCTGCGCGGCAATCAGAACATGTCAGGGGATTCCCATGATCTATATGCCATCAATGGATGTTAAGGAATTTGTGAAAATAAGAAAAAAAACGTACGGGAATCTGAAACAGCTTTTATGTAGTCTGTTAGAAGTATGGGTATTTCAAATAGAAATCAGGAAACAGGAATATGCATTGTACCATTCTGCATGTAGTGTGGTGTTTTGTGAGGGAATGCGCAGGCAGCTTTTGCAATCTTATCCGAAAACGGGGACGGACATCAAAGTATGTTATCCTGGCTGTACCATGAACCCGGTTGATCCAGGGAGCAGACGGCCAGGTAAAAAAACACGCTTTTTGTTCGTTGGAAGGCTGGCTCCTGAAAAAAACCTGAGGATGCTTTTGGAAGCGCTGGCTTATATCCGGGAAGAAATAAGGCTGACGATTGTAGGAGACGGGTCAGAAATCTTTGTGTTAAAGAAGATGGCGGCACAGCTGAATACAAATATCGAGGTTGTTTTTGAAGGATTCCGGGAAGATGTTTTGCAATATTACATGGATGCTGATTTCTTTGTACTGCCATCAAAGTATGAGTCTTTTGGACAGGTTATTATTGAAGCTTTTTCCTGTGGCGTTCCGGTGATCGGTTTTTCGACGATGACAGGGGTTACGAATACAGCAGTGGAGGAACTGGTCAGGGATCATGTAACAGGATTCATATGCAGGGAGTTTTCGCCGGAGAAGCTGGCTGATTGTATGAAGGAAGCTATCAGAATGAAAAAGGAAAAGATAGATATGGGGGCTGCATGCGTAAAATATGCAAGGGTACACTGTAGCTGGGAAAATCTGGCGGATGTATGTCTGAAAGAATCAGAAGGTAGCAGAGTATAAGGAGAATGTGAAAGAGTATGGTGAAAGGAAGTAAAGGAAAGGGCATAAGGATCCTGTAAAAGAGCATGGTGAAGGGCAGTGAAGGAAAGGACATAAAGATAGCATAAAAGAGTATGGTGAAAGGCAGGAAAGGACATAAAGGCAGTATAAAAGAGTATGGTGAAAGGCAGTAAAGGAATGAGGAAATGATAAAAGAAATGGGAAAAGAGCTGGTCAGGGGATTGCCGGTAGAGGTGCAGAAAATATTGTTTTTTCCGCTGTGGGGGGGGGTAAATCTAAGTACCATCCATACCGTGAACAGAGAAAAGCAGGCATTCAGGCAGTATGATTCTTTTACATTGACCGAACTGGAAAAATTACAATACAAACGTTTGAAAAAAATCATTACTTATGCTTATGAACATGTCCGGTTTTATAAATGTGCCTGGGACAAGGCTGGATTTTATCCGGAGTTATTTCAATCGTTTGATGATATGAACCGGATACCAGTCATAGATAAATCAACGATAAAGAACCATCTGGAGGAACTGATCGCAGATGAAGTAAAAAGAACGGATCTGATGGAACACAGAACAGGAGGAAGCACCGGAATACCAGCGTTGTTTTATTATGACAGGGCAGCGTCTCTCAGCAGTCTTGAGGCCGTGCATAGATGGAGATATTATGCAGGTGTGTTTTCGCCATTTGAAAAAAGTGTACTGATGTTCCGCACACCCGGTCATATTACAAACGATAAGAAACGGTGGGGGAATCAGGGTCTTTCCTATAAAGGGACTTATGATATGTTTTCAAACAGCCTGTGTCTGTCGTCCATGAATTTGTTTGACGAAGTGAAATCCGGGTATGTCAAAAAGATGAAAAGCCTGAGACCGGATTACATGCAGGGATATGCGTCTGCGATCGGGAATCTTGCAAAATATATGCAGGAAAAGGAAGAGCGGCTAAAGCTGAAAGCTGTACTGACTTCCTCGGATATGCTGACGGATCCGATGAGAAAAGTGATAGAAGAAGTTTTTCAATGCAAAGTCTTTGACAGGTATGGACAGGGAGAGGAAGTAGCTACAGCGATTGAGTGTGAACAGCATGACGGGTATCACATGGATATGGATAAATGTTATATCCAGATAGTGAACGAACAGGGCGAAGAGGTATTTGAAAAAAGAGGAGAAATTGTAGGGACAAACCTGGTGAATTATGCAATGCCTTTGATCCGCTATAATATGCATGATGAAGCCGCGTTAACTAAAAAGTTATGCAGGTGTAAAAGAAAAAGCTGGAGACTGTATGATCTGAATGGGAGATCAGATGATGTATTAAGATTCAGATCGGGCAGGATTGCAGAAAGCGCTACATTAACACAGCTGGTTCCCGCATATGTCCATGAAAATGTTTTAAGGAAGATTGTGGAATATCAGTTTGAACAGATGGATTTTCAGGATATCAGGATGAATCTTGTACTTACAGACGGCGCAGAGCTGACGAAGGAGGAAACAGGGCAGCTGGAAGATATTCTGATCAAGTGCATACGGGAAAACGTAAAGGTCCGGGTGTGCCGGCATTCCGTGCTGGACAGGGGATATTCCGGGAAATTACGTTTTATTATGAATCATATGGATGATGAAAGATCATCCGGGGCAGAAGAAAAGCATTATAAAAATGCAGAAGAGGTAGTATGAAATGATTAGTAGAAAGAGATTAAGACGTTAGTAAAGGGGCATGACCATGTTTAAAGATAAAACACTACTCATTACCGGAGGCACCGGCTCGTTTGGCAACGCCGTACTGCGCCGTTTCCTGACCTCCGATATCGGGGAGATCCGTATTTTTTCCCGGGATGAACTAAAGCAGGACGACATGCGACATTTTTATCAGCGTGAATATCCTGCATACAGCGGCAAACTAAAATTTTACCTCGGTGACGTGCGCGATCCGCAGAGTATCCGCACAGCCGTACAGGGCGCGGACTACATATTTCACGCGGCGGCTTTAAAGCAGGTTCCTTCCTGCGAATTTTTTCCTGTCGAGGCGGTAAAGACAAATGTCCTGGGCACTGAGAATGTCCTGCAGTGCGCGATAGAAGCAGGCGTTCAGAAAGTGATCTGCCTGTCCACAGATAAAGCGGCTTATCCGGTCAATGCAATGGGCACTTCCAAGGCGATGATGGAAAAAGTGATCGTTGCAAAGGCGAGAAAGTCACAGCAGAAGGGGACAGATATCTGCTGTACCCGGTACGGCAACGTACTTTGCTCCAGAGGCTCCGTAGTACCGCTTTTCATTAGTCAGATCAGAGAAAAAAAGCCGCTGACGGTCACGGATCCGTCCATGACCCGGTTTGTCATGAGTCTGGAAGAAGCGGTGGAGCTGGTCGTTTATGCGTTTGCGCATGCGCAAAGCGGGGATATTATGGTGCAGAAGGCGCCTGCCTGTACGATCGGCGTGCTGGTGCAGGCGGTAAAGGAGCTGTTTGACGCGGACAATGAGGTCAGGATCATCGGGATCCGTCATGGCGAGAAAATGTACGAGACGCTGCTGACAAATGAAGAATGCGCGCATGCTGTGGATATGGGGAACTTTTACCGCGTGCCTGCGGATCAGCGGGATTTAAATTATGACAAATATTTTGTCCGCGGCAATGTCCAGAGGACGAAGCTGACAGAGTTTAATTCCAATAATACGGTACTGATGGATGCCGGGCAGGTGAAGAAAAAGCTGCTGGAGCTGCCGTATATCCGTCAGGAACTGGCAGGATGGGGGAATGGAAGATGAAAGTACTTGTAACAGGACCGGACGGATTTATTGGAAGAAATCTTGTATCTGAGCTTGAGCGGCTTGCGGATGTGACGGTCCTGCCTTTTGGGAAAGGCATGGGGCAGGAGCTGCTGCACAGGTATTGTGCGGAGTGCGGGTTTGTGTACCATCTTGCGGGAGTAAACCGGCCGGAGCATGTGCGGCAGTTTATGGAGGGTAATTATGGTTTTACCGCCAGTCTGCTCCAACAGCTGCGTTTGCAGGAAAACAGATGTCCGGTCATGTATGCGTCTTCTGTGCAGGCTGGATGGGATAATCCTTATGGAAAGAGTAAAAAGGCCGGTGAGGATGCCGTATTTGCGCATGGGAGCAGTATGGGACTCCCTGTCTTTGTCTACCGTTTTCCAAATGTGTTTGGCAAATGGTGCAGGCCGGATTACAACAGCGCGGTGGCTACTTTTTGTCATCAGATCGCGCGTGGTCTTCCGGTGCAGGTGCATGAGGAAAGTACAACTATGCGGCTGGTGTACATAGATGATGTGGTGAAGGAGCTGCTGCTGGCACTCAGAGGACGTCCGCACAAGGAGCCGGACGGTTACTGCAGTGTGCCCGTCGTACATCAGATTACGCTGGGGGAGATCGTGGACATGCTTTACCGGTTCCGGGAGAGCAGACAGAGCCTGGAGGTGGCGGATATGACGGAGGGAAGCTTTGAAAAAAAGCTGTACAGTACGTATTTAAGCTATTTACCAGAAGATGCGTTTTCTTATCCGCTGCGGATGCATAAAGATGAGAGAGGGAGCTTTACGGAAATACTAAAAAGTGCGGACCGCGGGCAGGTATCAGTGAATATTACGAAGCCGGGCGTGGGAAAGGGAAATCACTGGCATCATACGAAAAATGAAAAATTTGTCGTGGTAAGCGGAAGAGGTGTTATAAGATTCCGCAGATTCGGAAGTGGCGGGATCGTGGAATACCATGTAGACGGGGACAGGCTGGAGGCAGTAGATATCCCTCCGGGATATGTACATGAGATTGTAAATGAAGGCAGTACGGATCTGGTAACGCTGATGTGGTGCAGTGAGTGCTTTGATCCGGAACGGCCGGATACCATAGCCGGGCTGGCAGACGGAGACGCTGGCTATACGAAATAGCCGGGCTGGCAGACGGAGACGCTGGCTATACGAAATAGCCGGGCTGGCAGCTGGAGACGCTGGCTATACGAAATAGCCGGGCTGGCAGCTGGAGACGCCGGTTACACGGGAGCCTGACCGTTTGTCAGGAACGCGACAGGAACTAATACGGACAGGGAGGAAAAAACGTATGGAACATCATTTTCATGATCCTGCGAAACTGAAATTAGTGACCATCATGGGCACCAGGCCGGAGATGATCCGTCTGTCAGAAGTGGTCAGAAAATGTGACCGGTATTTTGACCAGATACTGGTACATACCGGGCAAAACTATGATGATACACTGTACCGGATTTTTTTGAAAGACTTAAATCTGCGCCAGCCGGATTATGAGCTGCATGCAGCCGGAGAACATCCGGGAGAGACGATCGGCGCGGTCATAGCCAGAAGCTATCAGCTTTTGGAAAAGCTCCGTCCGGATGCTTTTTTGGTGCTGGGGGATACGAACTCCGCGCTATCAGCGATTGCTGCCAGGAGGCTGAAAATACCGGTCTTTCACATGGAGGCTGGGAACCGCTGTTTTGACGAGAACCTGCCGGAGGAGATGAACCGCCGGATCGTGGACCATATCGCGGATGTCAATCTGTGCTACAGCGAGCATGCAAGAAGATATCTGTATGCAGAAGGCAGGCCGAAGGAGCGGACTTTTGTGACCGGTTCGCCTATGGCTGAAGTACTGACTGCAAATATGGACAGGATCCGCGCGAGCAGCATTTTGGAAACACTGGGGCTTGCAGCCGGCGGGTATATCCTGCTGTCCGCCCACAGGGAGGAAAATATCGATCAGGAGAAGAATTTTTTTGCATTGATGAATGCTGTGAATGAAATGGCGGAGCGTTATCAGATGCCAGTCATTTACAGTATGCATCCAAGAAGCAGAAAATGGATCGGACAGAGAGGGTTTTGTTTCCACCCGCTCGTCCGGAGTCTGCAGCCGTTTGGTTTTTGTGACTATAATCACCTGCAGATGCACGCTTTTTGCGTCGTATCTGACAGCGGTACGCTCCCGGAAGAAGCATCTTATTTCAGCAGAGAAGGAGAACCGTTTCCGGCAGTCTGTATCCGGACTTCGACGGAACGGCCGGAAGCCCTTGAAAAAGGAAATTTTATCCTCGCGGGCATTACGGCGCAGCAGGTGCTGCAGGCTGTAGATCTGGCAGTGGCAATGGTCCGGGCAGGAGAGTATGGTACAGAGGTGGTGGATTACAGCGATGAAAACGTCAGCACGAAAGTCGTGAAAATTATCCAGGGTTACACAGGAATTGTAAATAAGATGGTATGGGGAAAAGAAGCATGAAAGAAAGAGAAATCAGCCTGACCGATCTGACCGTGGAAATCCTGCTGCATTGGCGGAAGATAGCCCTGGCCATGCTGGCAGGCGCCGTACTGGCAGGCGTTTTTTCCTATGTCCGGTCATATTATGACGTAAAGGCGCTGGAGGCAGAATCACAGGTTTTGGAAGGAGACGCGGGAAAGAACCAGTCAGAATCTGTCAGGGAACTGGAAGAGACGATGACAGAAGTACAGATACAGAATGTAAAAGATGTACTGGCATATGAGCAGATGTACGAAAACAGAAAAGTTTACCGGGAACATTCGATACTGATGCAGATGGATCCAAATCAGGTGTGCCGGATAGATCTGACCTTTTATATCCGTTCGGATAAAAGGCAGCTCAGTTTTGATCTTGAAAAGGTATATGAGGATCTTGTATTAAGCGGCGGGATGTATACGTACGCTGCGCAGCAGACAGGTCTGGACCCGGCAGATATGGCGGAAGTTATTTCTGTAAGCCGGGGTTCTGACGGGCTGGCTGAAGGGACCTGTACATTCAAAGTAACGATCAAAAATGCTGACCAGGCACAATGTGAGGACATTGCCGCTGCAGCAGAGACATTTCTGCAGAAAAAACATACGGAACTGTCTCAGGCGATGGGCAGTCATCAGATCAGAATGATCCGGCAGTCGCCCGTCACGACTGCTGACACGGACATGATGGACTGTCAGAAAAATAATCTGCAGGAACTGCTTACAATGGCGGATTCCATCGCGCAGCGCAAGGCAGCTTTTGTGGAAGAACAGAGCCGGTATTATGAGCTTTTGACAGATATCCGTGCAGACAGCCCTGCGACAGGCAAAGATCTGACAGCGGGCAGAAATACGGCTGATGCACGGCAGGTATCATCCGTGTCAGGAGAAGGCAGTCATGCAGCAGTGCCTGGCATAAGTATAAAATATATGATTTTCGGGACAGTGCTGGCGGCGTTTGCATATGCATTTATCCTGTTTCTGCAGTATGTACTGAACGGACGGCTCTGTGCGTCAGATCGTCTGCCGGATTTGTATGGCATCCCGCAGCTCGGAGTGATTCCCGGACAGGGTGGGCAAAAGAGGATGTCTGGTTTTGTGGATCAGTGGCTCCTGTCTTTACGGGATCATGACAGACGCAGATTTACAAAGGAGGAGGCGCTGCGTCTGTCTGTGACGGCTGTGCGGATGGCGGCAGTGAAGGAAGGAACTGAAAGTATCTGCCTGGCCGGCTGCAATCTGGATAAGGATACGCTGGAAATATGCGAAGCGGTAAAAGAGCAGCTGGCAAAAGAAGATATCAGCTGTACGGTACTGGATAATGTCTTATATGATGAGGAAGCAATGTGCAGACTGGAGGAAGTCAAAGGTGCGGTGCTGGTGGCACGTGTCAGGTATGCCTTATACAGCGAGATCAGTCAGGAGCTGGAGCTGCTGGAGCGGCAGGGGATTGTTGTACTGGGAGGGATTATCCTGCAATAAAGATTTACGGATTTTGATGGAAAACGGAAAAGAGTAAGGTGAAACCGTGATTTTGGAAAAGGCAGCCAGTATTGGCTGCCTTTTTTGCAAAGCGGATTATTTTACTTTTTTTGTTTTTGTAATCTTACCGGATGCGCTGCAATAATACAGCTTGTTTCCGGCTTTTACCCATTTCTTCGTTACAATGGCTCCGGATTTTTTTGCATAATATTTTGCGCCTTTCACGGTAAATAACCCGTTTGTGGCAAGTACTCCGGATTTCTTTGCATAGATTTTGTTGCCGGATGCGGTATGCACAAACTGTCCTTTCGCCACAGCTCCGGATTTTTTCGCAAAATATTTTTTGCCTTTTGCGGAGAAGATCCGGTTTGTGATGAGTTCGCCGGATTTTCTGGCATAAACCAGGCTGGCGGATGGCGTTGTATAAAATCCTTTTTTCGCGATCGCACAGTTCTTCTTTGCAAAATATTTTCTGCCACCGACTGTGATGACTTTGTCTGAGGCAAGTATCCCGTTCGCATATGCATAGATGAGGCTTCCTTTTGCGGTAGTGCAAAATTCGCTTTTTGCTATAGCTCCCGAATCATGCCCTCTGCCGTTTCAAAATCCTTCTCCATGACAAAGGA
>CANTHI010000010.1 GCA_947653505.1 uncultured Eubacterium sp. | reverse complement strand
CTTTCTGAAATCATCCCACAGCTTCACACTGCCTTTTCATCTGTGTTTCTATCCCTTTCTGTCTTCCTTCATTTTTTCTACCAGCTGCTCCAGCTCGTACAGCTGTTCATCGCTCAGATGTGATTTCTCAATAAAGCTCGCAACTGCCAGCGTAGAGTTACCGCCAAAATAATTCCGCACAAACCGTTCCTGTTTTTCCAAAAGACATTCTTCTTTGGATTTTACAACATAGTAATGATATACGCGGGAGTCCTTCTGATCGACTTCATAGCGGATGATCCCCTTTGCAAGCAGCCGGTTAATCAGCACCCGTATCGTTCTTGCACTCACATTCAGAGAGTCTTTTAATGTCTGGATAATCTCAGAAGCTGTAATTGCCCCATCCGAATCCCAGATTACTTCCATTACAAGCCATTCCGTCTCGCTTGGTGTTGTTTCTTTTCCCATATAACCTCTCACAATCTTTATATCGGTTTATGTTCATAAACATTGAACCCTTCTCATTGTCCTTTCATGTCATTCTCATACTGTCAGATGATTCGCATTCAGGCAGGCGGTTTTTTTCCACTTTTTCTGAAGCATGGCATAAATCTGCCAGCAGAACTTCGCCTCTTCATCCGTAATCTCATCCTGTGCAAAGGCAGCCGCCCTGGAAATCTGCATAAAATATGTCCAGTCTTCTACCAGAATCTGCTGGTACACTGTTTTCAGCAGCTGTTCGTACTGCGCATCTGTCAGGTTCCGGCCCTTCAGCCTCCGGCATCTATACAGCCTGCGGTAAATTCTGCGGTTCATCCTTCTGACCGCCCTGCGGTATTTTCCTGCCCGCATTTCCCGCACAGGCATCAGAAGATACAGCCGCAGAATCTGACGGTAAACGGCCAGAATCGCTAACACTGCCGCCAGCACTGCAACAGCCAGCCATACCAGACTATACCGCTGCCAGAACGTTTTTTTCCCGGACGTGCGTTCTCCGCTGCCGGCATCTTTGTGTGTTTCTTCTATATTATTTATATCATCTTTTTCTTTATCTGTATCTGTATCTTCGGGGCTGGTATCCGTCTCTTCTGCCTCCGTCTGTGCATTATCTGCCGCATTTGCATCCTGCCCGTTCCACCCGCCGTCAGCCGGCATTGCATTGTCTGCCGGAGGTGTGACGTCAACGGGTACCCATCCGGTCTGATCCAGATAAATCTCTGCCCACGCATGTGCATTACTGTCTTTGACCGATGCGGTAAAAGAATCCCCGTTCTGCTTAAATTCCTTTATTCTTACGACATATCCGGATACGTATCTGGCCGGTACACCCATCTGGCGCAGCAGCTGAACCGCCGCGCTTGCAAAATGCACACAGTATCCTTTCTGGCTGTGCATAAGAAAATAGGCTACCGGATCTTCTCCTTCCGGCAGCGGGCCCGGATTCAGACTGTAGCTCTGGTAATTTTTCAACGCAGCTGCCAGCGCCAGCGCAATCTGCATCCGGCTGACATTGCGTGTCACCACATGCTGTATCTGCGCAGACGCCTGCTGCAGGTACAGCAGGGTCAGCCAGTTTCTGTCCCCTGCTGTCTCCCAGTTTATAAATTCTTCCAGCGGATCAGCCTCTTCTGCATCTGGCTGGTCCGTAGTTTCGCTCTCAAGCATTCTTTCAAAATACTCCTCAACAGAAGGAATCCGGTCTGATGTATTCAGATATGCTTCCTCAGTAAAACTGTCATACCACGGAAATACATCGCTTGTTTCACTCTGCATGCTAAGATCAATACTGCCGGTAAAATGATCCCAGCCATGAAACGTAAATATATGCTGCCGGCCGCTTTTGCGCATGCCTGTGTCCCCCATCAGCTGCTCAGGATCCGGATTTTCCTTATGATCGATCGCGTACGGCTCAAAAATGTACCTGCTGCGGACGCCGGTATGTTCAATCGTATAATCCACCCTCGTATTTTCCCTTACATTCATCACAAGAAACGAGTTTCCAAAAGTATAGCGCAGCATAATCCGCTCTGCTGACTGTGAAAACAGATCATACTGCGCCTGCAGCAGCTCTCTGGCCGCCTCTTCCTCTTCATATCCTGCACTCTGGCAGGCGTTTGCAAATTTCTGTCTGTCGCAGTACCAGCTCCCATTTTCATAATCCGTCCCGCAAAATCCTCTGAGCAGCACATCTTCTGCCGGACGGGCTGAGGCTGTGATCCGAAGCATCTCTTTTCCGGTATAATGTGGTGTCTGGTTATTTACCATCTCCTGCCGCGGCACAACGTAACTACCCCAGAGTTCCGACAGACTCTGTTCCGTCTTTTTCTGAAATGCCTGCACCTTCGGCGATACTTCCATCAGACGCTGCTCAGTCAGATCTGACAATACCCGTCCGCCAGTCAGGATCAGCACCGCTGACACTGCCAGACAGACAGCCGGAAGCCACCCCAGATACCAGGTCTGCGGATTGCGGCGTTGTCTGTCCACATGCACCCGCAGCGTCGTTTTTCTTCCATCCATACCATCCGCCTGTACAAGCAGCAATGCCAGAAAAAAGAATGCCATCCCCTTCCACTGGGGAATAAATCCGATGACCAGCTCTGCCACAAACACCGCAGCCGGTAACAACAGCAGCAGCCAGCGCCGCCGGAAAAGCAGCGACAGAACCAGCAGCCCGGACAGTACCGCCAGAGTCAGAAATCCAAGCGCCAGCTCCAGATATTCTGTCTTTCCTTCCCAGATAAAAACCGTAGTTTTCAGATGCCGGTTAAATTTGACCAGATACTCTGTCGCGATTGCGCATGCTCCATCTTCCAGATCCATCCTGTGCGCCTGCCAGTAACGAATCCCAGCGGCCACACCCGCGACGGGCGGCAGAAAACGGCAGAATCCCCGTATCCTTTGCGGCAGCGCACGGATGACGATTTCATACAGCGCCGCTGTAGCAATAACGCTTCCGCAGATCCACTTACCCGCCCGTTCTGAAAGCGTCCATGCCGGAAAAATATCCTGTGCCATCCACAACGCTGAAAAAAAGCAAAGCAGCGTAAGAACAACACAAAAAACTGTCCGTACGACTGCATCTGCCAGTACATATTTACTTGTCCGCCGCGCTGTATATCCCCGCATCCGTTTTCCTCTCTTATATTGCCTGCTGATTAACTATCATGCTTAGCTATAGCACGATCTCCAGCCATTCCGGCTCTGTTTTCCTTTTTCCAATATATTTTATACATAGCTATAGCACAATCTCCAGCCGTTCCAGCTCTGTTTTCCATTTTTCCAGATGAAAGCTCATAATCTTATCCCCGTTTTTTCTAAGCTGCAGACACTCGTCCAGCTGGAATGCATACAGATAATTCTCTCCTCTGTATTTTTCACGGTATGCCTGCACCAGATCCTTTTCCTGCTTCTGAAAAGTCTCTTCCAGATAACCGCTCAGAAACAGGAACAGACTCTCCTCATCATCCACCCGCACCCGTACAATATCTGCATTCCGTTGGGAATACCATGCCGCATAATGCGGGCAGCCCGCATCCATCAGTGAAAAAGAAATACTGGCCAGAATCACCAGATACGCATTGACTTTCTCCGGCCTGCGTTGCTTTCCGCTATCATAATCCAAAAAGAAAACAACCGGACATGCCTTTGGCATACTGTCCTCTTTTATAAGCAGCTCATCCTGTTTTGCGCTCAGCTTCCAGTGAATGCTCTGTATCTTATCCCCGCTGCGAAACTCCCGCACCTGAAACAATTCGCTGTGATCGTCCCCCGGCCGGAAGTCATCATAAGTATCTGATTCTCCATAAAAATTTCTGACTGCCTGCGAGATCTGCACACCGATTTCCTGCATCCGGGGCAGCACCTGCACCACCCCGCCACACGTTACCGTTTTCTGGATATAAAACAACCCTGTCAGATCATAAATACGAATTTTTTTCAGCACAATGTCATAGCTTCCATAATTTCCAGGTACGAGAGGATAATCAAAGCTGTTTGGTCCGGATACCGCCATACTTCCCCGCAGCCATTTTCTCCGTCTGCGATTTAAAAAATGGCTTTTCCGCTCCAGCAGACACTGAAACTTTAAACACGGCAGCATCCCCCTGTTTTCCAGCATAATGCGTACTGTCAGCGGCTTGCCGCATTCCGCGATCGGAATCGGAAACGCAATGTCACAGCAGATCGTATGCCTGCGGTAACAAAGAAACAGAAAGGAAAAAAACAGCTGCGCCGCACCCGCATATCCAAACATAATCAGTGAAACACTATGATACAGCACTGAAATATAAAATAATGCTCCTGTTATTACGATTCCCAGAATCCATCGAATCATTTCCCTTCATCCTCTTTGCGACAGACCGATTTATCTTATTGAAATGAAACCGGCTGTCTGACGCGGTCCAGCACTTCTGCGATCACTGCCTCCGGCGATACATGCGTCACTCTGGCCTTTGTATTTAACACAATCCTGTGCTTTGCCGTCTCTGAAAATATCGCTGCCACATCCTCCGGTATCACATAATTGCGGCTGTGCAGATACGCCCATGCTTTTGCCATTCTGGTACATGCAATCGACCCGCGCGGGCTGATTCCCAGCTCTATATAATCATTTTCCCGCGTCGCCTGTGACAGATGCACGATATAACGGTACAGATTATCATGCACGTGTACCTGTCCCGCCTCTTCCTGCAGCTGCGCCAGCTCTTCTGCGCGCAGGACACACGATACTTCCGGAGAATGCACGCTTTTTCCTTTTGCAATCTCAATCTCACTGCCCTCATCCGGATATCCCATACTCATGCAGATCATAAACCGGTCCAGCTGTGCTTCCGGCAGCAGCTGCGTGCCGGCGCTCCCTTTCGGGTTCTGTGTCGCCATAACGATAAACGGTTTTGGCACCTGTCTGCTCACACCGTCCACAGTCACCATGCCTTCCTCCATGACTTCCAGCAGCGCGGACTGGGTCTTTGGGGATGTCCGGTTGATTTCATCCGCCAGAAACAGGTTGCACATCACAGTCCCCGGATAGAACTCAAACGTACCTGTTTCCTTCCGGTAGATATTAAATCCCAAAAGATCCGACGGCATGACATCCGGCGTAAACTGAACCCTGTGATTTTCAAGCGCCATCGCCTTTGAAAAGGCAACTGCCAGCGTCGTCTTGCCTACTCCCGGCACATCCTCAATCAGGATATGCCCGCCTGCCAGAATCGCCGCAAATGCCTTGAGAATGCAGTCGTCCTTCCCTGCCAGCGCCTTTTTTACTTCACGTACCACAGCCTCTGCTTTCTGATACGATCCGCTTATTATATCTCTACTCATGGACTGCCCCAATGATTTCATTAATATCCTGAATACGCTCTGTTACCATAAACTGGCGGATCCCGTTCATAATGTCAATCGTTGCCGTCGGATTGGCAAAATTTGCTGTCCCGACTGCCACAGCCGTAGCACCTGCCAGCATCAGCTCCAGCGCATCCTCCGCATTCATGACCCCGCCCATTCCGATAACCGGAATTTCCACCGCATGGGCAGCTTCATAGACCATGCGCACGGCTACCGGATGGACTGCCGGACCTGACAGACCGCCCGTTTTATTCGCCAGCGCAAACCGGCGTGTCTTTACATCGATCTTCATTCCGGTCAGGGTATTAATCAGGGAAACCGCATCCGCGCCAGCCGCTTCCACGGCCTTTGCCATCTCTGCGATATTGGTCACATTCGGACTCAGCTTTACTACAATCGGATGGGTCGATTTTTTACGGATTTCCTTTGTAATATGTGCCGCCATATTTGGAGCCTGTCCAAACGCAATGCCTCCTTCTTTTACATTCGGACACGAAATATTAATCTCAAGCATACTCACCGGCTGGTCATTCAGCCGCTCTACGACTTCCAGATAATCGTACACGCTCCGTCCGCAGACATTGACAATAATCCTCGTATCATACTGACACAGAAACGGGATATCCCGTGCAATCAGCACATCCACACCCGGATTCTGCAGGCCGATGGCATTGAGCATACCGCCGTATACCTCAGCTACTCTTGGCGTCGGATTGCCTTCCCAGGGTACATTTGCCACCCCTTTGGTAATCACACCGCCCAGACAGTTCAGATCTACAAACTGCGCGTATTCCTGCCCCGAGCCAAAGGTTCCTGACGCTGTCAGGATAGGATTTTTAAATGTAATTCCTGCAATATTTACCTTTGTATTCATCAGATATCCACCTCCCCTGCCTCAAACACCGGCCCTTCGGTACAGATCCGTTTATTTCTTACACGTGTATGCCCGTCTTTATGCTTTGACCTGCAGACACATCCAAGACAGGCGCCTACCCCACAGGCCATCCGCTCTTCGAGTGAAATCCAGCACTCCATTTCTTTTTCCTGTGCATACTGTTTTAACGCACGCAGCATCGGCATCGGCCCGCAGGCATAGATCACATCTGCCTGCAGCTTCCTTTCCCGTATAGCGTCCAGTACATTTCCCCGCGTTCCCAGAAAACCATCTTCCGTCGCAATATGGACATTTCCATACAGTTCAAACTGATCGCTCAGAAAAGTCTGCCGGTTCTGATAACCCAGTACAATTTCCTTTTCACAGGTCAGCTCTTTCGCAAGCTGCAACAGTGGCGGTATCCCAATCCCACCGCCGGTCAAAAGTGCTTTCGCCTGCTTTTTCGGATAGCCGTTTCCAAGCGGTCCGATCACATACAGCGGCATTCCCGTACGCATATAGGAAAATTCATCCGTGCCTTTCCCAACTACCCGGTACACAATCCGGATCGCCTGATCTTCCCTGTCAATCTCGCAAATGCTGATCGGTCTTGGCAGAAATCTGCTGCCGTCCCTGCAGTAGACGCCAACAAACTGACCCGCCTGTGCTTCCTGCGCAATCCTGTCTGTATGCAGCCACATGCTGTAAATATCTGTTGCAATTTCCTCCTGCCGGATAATTACCGCCTCTTCTTTAAATTTCCGGTTCATTTTCCGCGCCCCCTCCTTTTCATTACCTCTCCATCTGACATCTTTCCTCTATTTATTCACGCCTGCTTTTATTTACCCACGCCTGCTTTTTATCTGCTCATGCCTGCTTTTTACCCTGCAGCGCTCCGTTAATATCCTCTATCATATCCAGTACTGCCTGTCTGGACGCATCCGCATAGTTTTCCGGTGAAAACCGTGCGTACTTCTCCTGCTTATAAGCCGCGATAATCCCTCTGGAAGAATTTACAACCGCTCCCAGACCGTCCTCATTAAAATAAGAAACAAGATCCGCGCCTGTTCCACCCTGCGCGCCATATCCCGGCACGAGGATCATGGTCTTTGGCATCATTTTGCGCATCATCTTTCCAACCTTTGGATACGTCGCTCCCACGACTGCGCCAATATAACTGTATTCCTCTCCCATATGCAGGGAACCCCATTCTGCGACTTTTTCCCCTACATATTCATAAAGCGGGCGTCCATCCACCAGACGATCCTGAAATTCTCCGCTGGAAGGATTGGATGTTTTTACGAGAATAAACAACCCCTTATTTTCTTCTTTGCAGACATCCAGAAACGGCCGGATCCCATCCGTCCCAAAATATGGATTGACCGTAGCAAAATCTTCATCAAAAGCAGAAAACTTCCTGCTGCCAATCGTCACATTTCCCAGATGCGCTGCCGCATAAGCCGCAGACGTAGACCCGATATCCCCGCGTTTTACGTCCCCGATCACAACAAGATCTTTTTCATGACAATAGCTGACCGTCTTTTGGAATGCCTTTAACCCTTCGATTCCCAGCTGTTCATAAAACGCGATCTGCGGCTTCACAGCAGGAATCAGGTCACAGACACTGTCAATAATCCCCTTATTAAACTGCCAGATGGCATCTGCCGCTCCCTCCGGCGTCTCCCCATACGCAGCATAAGATTTTTTCAAAATGTGCTCCGGCACATAAGCAAGTGCCGGATCCAGCCCTACAACTACCGGGGCTTTTGTTTTCCTGATTTTTTGTATCAGTCTGTTTATCATAGTTTTGCCTCATTTCTTTCTGCTTTATGATCGTTGTTCCCACACTATCTGGCCTGATAAATCACTTCCCCGCCCGCGATCGTTGCGCGGACCGCTCCTGTCACCTGACGTCCATGAAATGGTGTGTTTCTGCTTTTGGAAGCAAAACGGGCCGCGTCGATGGTATACGTTTTTTCCGGATCAAAAATCACGAGATCCGCTGTCTTTCCTTCCTGCAGGCTTCCTTTGTCTATCCCTAGTATCTGTGCGGGATGCCAGCTCATCTTCTCAGCCATCTGCATCGGTGTCAGATAGCCTCCAAGCACCAGCTCCGAATACGTCAGGGCCGCCGCTGTCTCCAGTCCGATAATCCCAAACGGTGCACGCAGCATGGAATCATTTTTATCCTCCTTTGTATGCGGCGCATGGTCCGTAGCGATCACATCCATAATATCTTCCTTCAGCCCCTGCCGCAGCGCCTCCACATCCGCTTTCGTACGCAGCGGCGGATTCATCTTAAAATTCGTATCTCCTGCCACCATATCATCCGAGCTCAGTGTAAAATGATGCGGACATACCTCCGCAGATACCCGGTTTCCCCGCGCTTTTGCCATTTTTACAATCTCCACACTCTCTTTCGTGGAGCAATGGCACAGATGCAGTCTGGCACCTGTCTCTTTCGCCAGCTGCACATCACGGATAATAATCACATTTTCCACACTGTTTGTAATGCCCGGCAGCTCACTTTTCTGTGCGTTTTCATCCGCGTTGACGACCCCGCCATTTACCAGATTGATATCCTCGCAATGTGACAGCACCGGAATATCCAGCCGCTTTGCCAGCTTCATCGCCTCCTGCAGCAGATAGGCGTTCATCACAGATTTACCGTCTTCACTAATCGCGGGGCTTCCCGCCTGCACCATTTTCTCAATATCCGCCAGCTGCCGGCCCTCCATCTTTTTTGTAATGGCTCCCGCCTGCAGCACATTTACTCTCGTAACACTTTTTGCTTTGTTGTGCACATAGTTTACCACATCCGCATTATCAACGACCGGTCTTGTATTCGGCATGGCAACGATCGTCGTATAGCCGCCATGCGCTGCCGCTGCCGCCGCGGAAACTACTGTTTCCTTCCGTTCGAACCCCGGGTCGCGCAGATGCACATGCAGATCAATAAACCCCGGCATCACCAGACATCCGCCAGCATCCAGCTGCTGATCTGCCGGATCCTGCATATCTGTCATTATTTTTGCTATCTTTCCATCCTGTACCAGTACATCGGCCACTGTATCCAGCTTTGAAGCCGGATCGATGACACGGCCATTCTTAATAAGAAGCGTCATTTCCAATTCCTTTCTGCATCATCAGATCCGCGTGATTACCCGCTGTGCGGAGCTGATGTGCCGCCGCTGCTCCTGCAACGCTGCCGGAATCGTCGTGCTGCGCGGTGCAGGAGCTGATTTTCTATATTCTGATCTGCTTCTATCATACCATAGTTGAAAATGTTCAGCAACAGCTATATTCAGGGGATTTTCTGTATAGGAGCGAAAATGCTGCGGTTTACCGGCGTCCGGGAGGCCAGTCTATGCTATTCCCGTTTATCCAGTTTAGGATATCCTACAGGAAATTTCCCCCATTCCCCTTTTCAAATGAGAAAAAATCAGGTATAATATAAGAGTTGATTGTAAATTTGGAGGAAAAAAGATGTTTGACTACAAACAATATCAGAGAAACTATTTTATGCCCCCGCAGGAATGTCTGGACTGGGCGAAGAAAGAATATGTGGATCAGGCGCCAGTCTGGTGCAGTGTGGATCTGCGGGATGGCAATCAGGCCCTGATAGAACCGATGAATCTGGAAGAGAAGCTGGAGTTTTTCAGGCTTTTAATAAAATTAGGTTTTAAAGAAATTGAAGTAGGATTTCCGGCTGCTTCTGAGACTGAGTACCAGCTTGTGCGGACACTGATTGATCAGAATATGATTCCGCAGGATGTAACGATTCAGGTACTGACGCAGGCCAGGGAACACATTATCCGCAAGACATTCGAGGCAGTAAAAGGTGCGCCGAATGTCATTGTACATGTATACAATTCTACTTCTCTGGCACAGCGGGAGCAGGTGTTTCATAAAGATAAGGAAGAAATCAGACAGATCGCCATTGACGGAGCAAAATTATTAAAGGAGCTTGCCGCGGAAGCAGAGGGGAACATTTTATTTGAATACAGTCCGGAAAGCTTTACCGGGACAGAAGTGGAATATGCGGTGGATGTATGCAATGCCGTTATCGATGTGTGGGAGCCAACGCCGCAGAAAAAGGCTTATATTAATATTCCGGCTACCGTAGAAATGTCCATGCCGCATGTATTTGCCAGTCAGATTGAATATGTCAGTAAGCATCTGCGTCGCAGAGACAGCATTATTTTATCCCTGCATCCGCATAATGACAGAGGCTGTGGCGTGAGTGACGCGGAGATGGGACTTTTAGCAGGTGCAGACCGTATCGAAGGTACTTTGTTTGGCAACGGGGAACGGACCGGAAATGTAGATATTATCGTTCTGGCGATGAATCTGTATGCGCAGGGCGTGGATCCAAAGCTGGATTTATCAGATATGCCTCATATTGCAGAAGTATATGAAAGACTGACACAGATGGACATCCATATGCGTCATCCTTATTGCGGAAAGCTTGTATTTGCCGCGTTTTCCGGTTCGCATCAGGATGCTATTGCAAAAGGTATGAAATATCGGAAAGAGCATCATCAGGAACGCTGGACTGTGCCGTATCTTCCAATCAATCCGGAGGATGTCGGCCGCACATATGACAGCGATGTGATCCGTATCAACAGCCAGTCCGGAAAGGGCGGCGTGGCTTATGTGCTGGAGAAACATTATGGCCTTAAGATCCCGTACCGGATGCGGGAGGATCTGGGTTATGCGGTGAAGGATGTTTCCGATAAAGCGCACGCAGAGCTTTCACCGGAAGAAATCTATGCGATCTTTGCAAAGCGGTATCTGGACTATACGCCGGTATTTTCAGTAAATGGCTGTCATTTCCGGCAGGAGCAGGGGATTACGGCTACGGTAAATATTATTCAGGATGGGAAGAAACATCTGGCGGAAGCTATCGGAAACGGCCGTCTGAATGCGGTCAGCAATACATTTGCAGAGTTTTTTAACAGGCCATGTGAGATTATCTGCTATGAGGAGCATGCATTGGCAGATGGTTCGGATTCCAGTGCGATTGCGTATGTGGGCATCCGTGGAGAAGATGGCCGTCTCTGCTTTGGGGCCGGAATTGATCCGGATATTATACGGGCTTCGATTGATGCGCTGATTTCAGCGATGAACAGGAGTATGGAATAAAGATTTATGGAACATGAGCAGGGAAAAATCAGAAAAGCAGCAGGGTATTTCAGCGTACTGCTGGGAAGTGTGCTGGCGGTTTACGTCGGAATCTGGAGAATGATTATCCGGCCGCTGGCCGGACTATATCTGGCAGTGAAGGCAGGAGAGCTTACCGTGTTTTATGTTATTACCGTTTTTATAAAATGCGGGTTATCTCTGACCGTCGGCGGCTTTATCTGGTCAGTCGGGTATATGATTAAATGTATGCTGGATGCATAACTGCATAGGATGGGAGGACAGAGCGGAAACATGAAGAAAATCTATCAGTTTACGGTATTCTGTATCATGCTGGCAGTATCGTTGTTTACAGGTCACGATACGCAGGCAGAAGCCGCTGTCAGGCTGAACCAGACCAATGCAACGATATGTGTTGGCCAAAAGACAGTACTGCAGCTCACGGGCGCAGCCGGATCTGTCAGATGGTCCACAAGCGACAAACGTATTGCCAGGGTAGGATCGGCCGGAGTCGTGACAGGCGTCCGTAAAGGCGAAGCTGTCATTACCGCGAAGGCAGGCGGACGGGAATATTCCTGTAAGGTTCTCGTCAATGAGACGTATGGCACGTCTTTATCTGCTGTGACGATCAAACGGGAGACACCGGTGATGCTTACATTTACAAAAGACGCCGTTGTCAGCTTTAAAATACAGAATCCAAAGATCTGCAGCGCTGGCTGGGGAAGCTGGTCCGGCAATGAAATTCCGCTGAATATTACTCCAAAAAAACTGGGAGTGACAGATATTACATGTACCAACGGGGCTAACAGCGAAATTGTCCGTATCCGCGTGCGGGTGAAAAAATTACCGGTAACTATTACCAGCTTTTATGCATCTGCGAGTGACGGCGGTGATTTTATCTGTGGGGAAAATACCGTAAAGATCACACTGAGCCAGGACCGGGCATCAAAAAACACCGTCCTGTCTCTGATCAGCCGCAGTGGAGAAACCATCTGGATGAAAAAGCTCGGTGCGGTACCGGCCAGAAAACGTGTTTCCATCTCCTGGAATGGAAAAGATGATAAAGGCGTCCGGTACGAAGGAGAGTTCCGGCTAAAAGCTGTGGCAGACGGTTATACAAAGAGAAACTGGCATTATTATAAAAACTATGCAAAAAGTCCGTTTCTGCAGGGAACAGGGACAAGGGAGCATCCGTACGAGGTCGCGGCTGCAGAGCATCTGAAACGGATGGCGGATTTTCCGGACAGGCATTTTATCCAGGTGCAGGATATTGATATGCGTTCTGAGATTATCAGCAATATTTTCAGTGCAGAACATCCGTTTATGGGAAGCTACAACGCCAAACCAAAAGAACAGATGTACCGTATTCTGAATTATAACGGCAACCGGTCATTGTTTGGCGTAATCGGTGTGGAAGGCGAGCTGGACTGTGTAACCATATCCGATGCAAGGATTACCGGAACCGGACAAAAGCGTGCGTCTGTCATTTCAGAGGAAAATCAGGGCATGATTATGAACTGTGTGGTAGAGCGTGCAGTCATTTATTCTGCTTCTGCAACAAACGCCGCGCTGATGACGGTAGAAAATACCGGCGTAATCGACCGGTGCAGTGCGCATGGGACAATCTATACCTATGGCAATATGGCAGGCGGCGCTGTATATAACGATCAGCGCATGACCCGCATGAAAGTAAATGCCAGCCTGAATCTGTCAGCAGCCGGAGAAGTAAGCGGCGAAGGTACGCTGTATGTCGGCGGTATCGCGGCGGTCAACGGCCAGTCCGCATTTATCGACGCCTGTGAAAGCAGCAGCCGTATTCAGGCATCTGGCACACTAAAGGCACCGGCCAGACTGTATATAGGCGGCATTACCGGCAAAAATTCCGGGCAGGTGCGGGATGGCGGGGCACTGGGACTTTTTCCGCTGGAATATACAAAGGATCTGGCTGGTGATGTACAGGGTGGTATGATTGCCGGAGAAAACAATGGCATGATCACCGGTGTCACCTATTATGAGACAACCGGGCGCAAAAGCAGTGCCACAGGAAACGGACGGGAGGACAGTCTGCGTCCGCTGGAAAATCTTAACGGGGAGGGTTAAATGTATGAATTGCTTATCACCATCAATACTGGCAGCTGATTTTACCAGACTGGGGGAACAGGTAGCAGCTGCGGAGCAGGCAGGCGCGCAGTATCTTCACTTTGATGTGATGGATGGCTGCTTTGTGCCCAATATTTCGTTTGGAATGCCAGTGTTAAGCTCCTTAAGAGGGAGTACGAATCTGAT
Source organism: uncultured Eubacterium sp. (assembly GCA_947653505.1). The sequence goes on along the minus strand of CANTHI010000010.1, from coordinate 5,487 downwards.
GCTGGATGTGCATCTGATGATTGAAGAGCCAGTGCGTTATATCCGTCAGATTGCGGACTGCGGTGCGGATATTATTACCGTACATGCAGAAGCATGCACGGATCTGAATCACGCCGTAGACATGATTAAGGAACGGGAGCTGCTGGCAGGCATCGCGTTATGTCCGGCAACGCCGCTTACTGTACTGGATTATATACTGCCGCGGGTGGACATGGTGCTCATTATGACCGTCAATCCGGGACTGGGCGGACAGAAACTGATCCCGTATACACTGGACAAAATCTGGGATTTGAAAAAGATCATAGACCGCAGGGGACTTAAAACAGATATTGAGGTAGACGGCGGGATTAATTTTGAGACGCTGGAGCGTGTGCTGGATGCAGGAGCAAATATTATTGTATCCGGAAGTGCAGTATTCGATGGAGATGTGGAGGAAAATACGAAAAGACTGCTGGATATTATGAAGTAAAAAAGAAAAAGTGCGGCGTTCCTATTCCATAGCAGGAAGAGGAACGCCGCCCTCAACAACCCAAATGTCAGATAAACCCCTTACCGCTAAACATTTGCTGTTTTCATTTCTTCTAATTTCTTCTGAACTTCCCTTCCCCTCTTATTGTAATAATCCATTCTTTCCCGGTCAGTCATATATTTTGTCACCTCATAGTTATATTCCCGCAGCCTGTGTATATCCTCAATTGTAAAATTCGGGCTTAAATCAGGTTTTTCCATGATCATTCCTCACTTCCTAACAATACCAGTGGACTTAAAATCTCTATCGGCCTATAACCTTCCAGATTTGCAATTGCCCTTACGCCCCGGATAGTTTTCACATTTACAATATGCTTAAAATTCCAGGATATAATACAATCACAATCATTCACTACAGCAACACCAATATGCTGGCAATCGTCAAAACTTTTCTTTGTAAGCACTCCCATAGAAATTATCTTACGTGCGACATCCAGAACACATTCTGTAATATCAAAGGTTTCATATTGAATTTGATTCAAATATCCCCACAGACTACTCCTTTTAGGTTCCGGACAATCATCAATCTCCTGAAGGGTTACAGTCGAAAGACAGACATCATATACACCTTTCTGAAACATTTCCCACAACTTTCTTGTATCTGCCATCTTCTCCGGAACATCTTCCTGCATCAGATGGCTTATAACCGATGTATCTAAATATATTTTCAGTTTTCCTGCCATATATATGATCCACTCCTTTGCACTATTTTATCACGGATTCTTTTCCCTTACAATATAATTTTAATCTATATAAAATGAGACAGGCAGCTACATTTAAGCACTACAATGAACAATCTTCCACGCATCTGACTGTAAAAACGTACTGATGTCAATACATGTATGTGTATCCGTATCAAACACCAGCACAGCAATTCCTGCGGTTCCGAAAGAATATTATCTGCTCTCTTATGATTGCACGCTCAGCAGGGTTATCATCACAAACACATAACTGTTCGTGATGAGATTCATTTCCCGGGCAGTTTTAGCCAGATTGACGCTCTTTGGATCCCAATTTGCCCTGATCGAAATAAAATCTTCCGGTTTTAAAATACTGTCCGGCCTCCTGAGGCCACTCAGAGCATTCTCTTCCTCATTTTTGGAATAAATTATCATGTGTCTGTGCATACTCATAAAATCTGCTGTTCAGCATTGTCACAAAATTTACCCTTCCATGCATATCACTGGCATCTTTATTTCCCAATAAGCGAAAATAAGGATGTTCAAAGTTATTCTGGATCACCGGACACCTGTAAGTTTCCTTTCTCAATACTTAATACTTCATCACAAACCCGTTTCCATCATCTTCTGCTGGCAGAAATCTGATCTTTACCGGATCATCACACAATGCGCTGATCCGGTAATCGATTTGTTCACAGCCCGTCAGAAGATGAATGACATCTGAAACCACATGACCCTGTCCATCTGTTACTTCAACCGGAATCTGCCTGCTGATCCCGGTATCCTCATAACAAAACCCCAGATATCCGGCTCCCCGGATATCATATTCTTCTGTATTCCCTGATAAAACAGTAACCTGATTCGAAAATACAGGATTTCCGGCATTCTCCTGATCATAAAATTTATATACATACCCATCCGCATTCCACGGATACTGGACCATCCTGTCATAGTGTCCTGCAAATGCCTCCACTGCCGCCAATGAATGCGCTGCTATCGTTGTATAGTCATCTGTATGTAAAAAATCAAAAAACGACTCCTGCTCCAGCCATTCTGCATTCCTGATCATAAACCCTTTGCGCTGTGCATAATACAGGGTAGAGGAACTCCAGTCCTCTCCCTCAACTGCAATCCGCTCCCCTTCGTCTGTAATCTGTCTGATATAACCTCCAAAACCTGCCATTTCCTGATTGCCATTTAGTATCCCATCCAGATATATCTGATTACTATTCCATTGCAGACATAACATCACTGCACATAAAATTCCAAAACCGGTTCTGCCGGCATTTCCCTCATCCCATACGGACTCTTTGATCCCGGCCATCATCGTGCCGGCAAAAATACATACAAGCGGTGATACCGCCATCAGATAATAATCATGCACATAATACAGATTAAACAGTGTACCAGCTGTCATCATCGTGGATAAAAAAGTAAAGACCAGCACAGAAACATTCCGCTTTTTGTGTATAACCATATAACCTGCCAGAAGTACACATAATCCCATACTTCCTCCAAAGAATCCGCTCAGCCGCTCCAGAATTACCTGCCAGCTTGCAATATCGCACTTCTGCGCAAACGTCCCGTAATTCCACGCGCTCAGATTCGCAGAGGTCAGCCACTTTGTATATTCTGACTGCATTTTTACATGGTCCGCATGGCGGGTCCACAGCGCCCCTGCTATCACAGGCACGATACAGATATGCGCCAGCAGCAGCATTCTTTTCAGATTATGCCGGACATAAGAGCATACGCCCATACCCTTTCTTTTCTCCTGCATCATCTCCCTGATCAGCAATGTGAGTATAAAAAAAGCTAGCAGATATACATACGGGAACATCGTTGTGGCTTTTAGCAGATAACCAAAGCATCCGGAAAGCAGTCCCATCCAATATTTTTTTAAAGTTCCATCCCGCAGCCAGCTGTATAATCCCCAGACATAAACCAGCGCAAATAAAACCGACATAAAATCGATCATTGCCGCCCGGCTCCAGTAAATATTGAATGCAGACAGCAGATACACACTGCAGATATAAACAGGAGCATCTCCTGTTACAAATAACTCCGCCACCTTTTTCAAAGCCGCGGCACTAAGATAAAACAGGATCAGGCTGACTACCCTGCACCAGAAATCAATATCCGTCTGACCAAGTATCCGCATCAGCGCATATACCACTGTCTGATATATAGGACATTCCATCGGAACCTTCCAGGGTCTGCCAAATACCGGTACCTCATAATTTAAAAGACTCCATCCGTCACTGAAATAATTCTGAATGGTAATCGCAGTATGCGTCTGTCTGAACGCATGAAAATCATTTCCGATCGGAATATTCAGATGGATGATCCGCACAAAAAAAGATCCCAGTACAATGACTGCAAAGATTCGCTTTTTATTTCTGTTTTCCTGCCACATAAACTGCCTTTCTCTATAACTTCTCTTTATAACTTTTCTTTATAACTTCTCTTCATAACTTCTCTCTATAACTTCTCTCTATAATTTTTCAATCGAAGAGATCAGATATTTCTGCTTTTTAAATACCAGTTTCAGCAGCACATCCAGATATTTTATAATAATCGTCAGTACCACAAATACCGCAAAAAAAGCCAGTGACATCATCCCCATCAGCGGCGCCCATCCTTCTACCGGCTTATTCATCCCAAAATACACAATCAGGGTATATACTCCCGCAAACACCATAAAGATTGCCATCCATACCGAAAGCCCCAGTGAAAACCGGTAAGCCAGATCCGTAAAAATGACCAGAGCATCAATCGCTGTATTCATCTTTTCCGAATCCCTGTCTGATCTGTCCGCTTTCATACCGGATGACTCATAGATGACATTTCCCAGCTTTAAGCCACTGGACGCATAAACAGCTTTCCGGTAGGGAATCAGTCTGCCATATGCACAGGTCCGGTTTACCGCGCGCCTGGATAAGATACGAAACCGTTCCGGCCCGATCTTTTCTCCTTTGGACCTGGAAAAGCAATTGTAGATCCGGTAAAACATTTTGGAAAGCATTCTGCTTCCAGGTCTGGAAGGAACCGCGGCAGCAATATCACATCCCGTTATTGCTTTTTTGTAAACCTCCATGATCAGAGCCGGATCATAGTCAGCCACACACGTATCAAATTCATAGATGTAATCTCCTATCGCCAAATCGATTCCCGCGTGCATAAATGCCTCCAGTCCCTGTGAAAATCCCATATCAATCATCGTTACTGTCGCATTTTTATTTTCCTGTTTAAATTTTTTAATGCTTTCTACTGCCTCTTCTTCCAGTTCCGCTCCTACACAAATAAATTCCCAGTTTTTAAAATTACTTTTAAAAACAGCATTTGCCATCGTTAAAAAATCATAGACATTTCCTGCGCCATTATTCAGGCAGACTACTGCTGACACAAAATTATTTTCTTTCATGAAGCAACACCTCGTCTAAATCATAAACCGTATTTATTTTTCCTGAAAGCACACTGATAAAAGCCGGATCCTTAGAATGTATTTTTATAACCGTCGGCCTGGAATCATCGATCTCCGTCACTTTTAAAACCGGCTTTACAGAAAATAATGATTGTTCAAAATGGAATCCAAATTCTTCCCTCATATATTTGCGTGCAAGACCTGACATATAATCCCATGCGCTTTCCGGCCTGTATCTGCATATATTGCAGTTGCCAAGCTGGCTGGGGCTGCAGTACCGCGTGCTGCATTTTTTCTGACAGGGAAACACCGGCAGATCATCATAGCTTGTGACATGAGGTGTAAATGTTACTGATGTTAACGAATGATATCCGCTCTTCCCAAACGGCATGATCGAAAAAAAAGGACCGTCCATCACGGTAAGACCCACATTTTTTAATTTTTCCGACACCTTGCACAGGATAATTTCACACAGCTCATATTTAATCTGAAATAAATCCAGACCTGCTTTTCTGCAGATCTGATTCACAGACGCATAGCTCGCATTCAGAATATAAGCGCTTCTGTAAGCTTCTCCCTGTTCCATTGTCACTACATATTCTGTCCCATCTTTATCAATGGTAGCGATCCTGGCATGATAAACCAGCCGGATGTTCGAATATTTTTCTATCTGTGCCAGCATCTTTTCTTTTAACAGGCCGGCGTCATACGTATACTCTTTCGTAAGAAACGCTCCATCACAGGCCCCCTGTTTAAAGTATTTGGAAGGCGATATTTCCTCGCACCGGATCGGCTCAGCATCGCAATGACATCAACTGGCTCAGACCGCAGGGCTCAAACAGCGAAGGCATTAGG
>CANTHI010000009.1 GCA_947653505.1 uncultured Eubacterium sp. | reverse complement strand
GTAAATGTCAGATGTAAATGAACATACGATGCGGATCCCTGCGATGTCATTTACATAATTAACCATATTTTCTATCGATACTTCTTTTCCATAACGCTTTAGTTTCTTGCAGATACTTTCCGGGGTCTTCACTCTTGATTTGATGTATTCGATAGGATTGTACTGATGCACATGCTGAAACTCATCGTTCAAAATCTCAAGCTTGGTCCCTACTTCCTTGATCGCCGAGTGATATAAGAACATCATTGTTTCCCAGCTCTCAACATCTTCACTCAGCCTTTGTGGTGAATCCATATAAAACCTCCTACATGTGGGAAATACATGGAAATTTTTTTCCATCACGATAACAATAACTTCACTCTTGCTGCACGACTTACTATCTATACCGATATTATATCATACTTTATCAATCAGGTTAACATTTTTATCAAAAATTATATAAATTTTTTCTAATTTTTCATATTTCTTATATTTTTTATCCATTTTTATTCCTATTTTTTTAGTATATATGCCTGTTATACCCGCAAACGATAGATTTTTCTGGTACTTTTGCCTATGATACCTGCGGCAGTCAATTTTTCGATCTGTTCTGAACAAATGATGCCAGTAAACCGGTTCACTGACAGATTTCATGATCGGAAATAAAACTTCCTGCCTGTTCGTTTTTATCTGTTCATTTGTATTTCTGACTTTTGTCTGTTCATTTCTTACTGTTTTTTCCTGCTCATTTGTATTTCAGGCTTTTTATCTGTTTATTCTGCCTTTCCGGCTTTTCTGTTCCTTTTACATCCAGAGTTTTCTTATCCGTTCATTCTGGCTTTTTATCTTTAATCTGGCTCTCTGGCTTTTCAGTTTATTTTACAGTTAGTGTTTTCCCATCCGTTTATCCGGTCTTTCCGGCTTTTCTGTTCCTTTTACATTCAGGATTTTCCCTTTCGTTTATCCGGTCTTTCCAGCTTTTCTGTTCCTTTTACATTCAGGATTTTCCCTTTCGTTTATCCGGTATTTCCAGCTTTTCTGTTCCTTTTACATTCAGGATTTTCCTATCTGTTTATCCGGTCTTTCCCGTTTTTCCGTTCCTTTTACATTCAGGATTTTCCTATCTGTTTTTCTGTCTTTCCCGTTTTTCTGTTCCTTTTACATTCAGGATTTTCCTATCTGTTTTTTCTGTCTTTCTTCCGTTCATTTTGTATTTCTGATTTTCATCTGTTCATCTATTTATCTTTCCCGCATTTTATCCTTCCTCAATAACATGCATTTCCAGATAGTCAAAATCTATAGAATCTACAAAATTATCACTTGTAAACCGGGTCTTTGCATGTCTTTGAAACTCAGTGACATTCGCATCCAGCCAGACCGGCCTGCTTAAATCCAGTTCATAGCAGGCACGTTCCAGCGCACGGAAAACCTTATGCGTCCTCGTATCATCATCTTCCTCACATGCTACAAAATCCCGCAGCATGCGGTTATCCTTCCATTCTTTAAACCAAATTCGCAATCGTGTAATCTCCTTCACGTTCCTCTTCTCTGCCGGTTTACCTCATACATTAAAATCCCGGCTGCCATTGCCGCGTTAAGTGATTCCAGTTTTCCGCCCATTGGAATCCTCAGACAGACATCTGCCTGCTGCAGCGTCTTTTCTGTCAGACCATTTGCCTCGCTGCCGATCAGAAATGCTGTCGCACCACGGTAATCCAAGGCATCATAGTACTGACTTCCTTTCAGATGTGCCGCATAGACAGTTATTTTTTTTTCTTTCAGAATAAGAAGCGTCTCCTGCAGCTGACCGGAAACATAAAACGGAACCCTGCAGATACTTCCCATTGTAGACCGTACTGTCTTTGGGGAAAACAGGTCCGCACATCCGCTCATAATGATCCCTGTAATCCCTGCACCTTCTCCGGTACGAAAAATCGTCCCCAGATTTCCCGGGTCCTGAATGCCCTCCAGAATCAGCAGATGCGTCTGCTCCTGCCGCAGCAGGTCCTCCAGCTTATACTCCGGCTGGCGCACCACACATAAAATTCCCTGCGGTGTCTTCGTATCCGACATCCGCAGAAATACCGGATCGGATACTGATTCATATTCCATGCCTTTCAGCTTTTCTGTATTTTCTTTTTTCTGTAAAAAGGACTCCGATACATAGATGTCCTGTATACATTCCTCCGGTATTTCTTCAAATATCCGGATTCCTTCCGCCAGAAATACATGCTGCGTCTGCCGCTCTTTTGCTTTTGTTGTCAGCTTAATGATATTTTTTACCTGTTTATTTGCCGTGCTGGTGATCATCGTACTCCCTATACATATTTGCATATGCTGTCCTATATTCCCGCAAATAATACTGACTACGCTAAAACAGGCTGACGCATATTATCTTACACCAGCCTGCTTCTGCCGCAATCAGCATTTCATAAACCTGTAACCTGAAGATATTCTGTTTTTCAGAAACCGTTATTTGGATAAGTTACAGCTGATCTGATATTCGTACGCATTGATTTCTTTATTCATCTTCAGCGCTTCATCGATATCCATATCCATCAGTTTGCCGTCTCTTGTACCTACCACGCGGTTGCTCTTGCCGTCGCATAACAGATCGACTGCATAAGCACCCATCATGGATGCCATCATACGGTCTCTGGCTGTCGGACGGCCGCCACGCTGCATATATCCCAGAATCGTAGCCCTTGTCTCTACACCGGTAGCTGCTTCGATACGTTTTGCCATGCTGGCAGAATGTCCGATACCTTCCGCGTTAATGATAATATGGTGTTTTTTGCCTTTTTTACGGTTGTCAATAATATTGTTTACAAGCGCCTGCTCATCATAGTCATACTTCTCCGGCAAAAGTACGTTTTCTGCCCCATTGGCAATGCCGCACCAAAGAGCGATAAAGCCTGCGCCGCGCCCCATAACCTCGATGATCGAGCACCGCTCATGGGACGTCGAGGTATCACGGACCTTGTCTATGGCATCCATTGCGGTATTCACCGCTGTATCAAAACCAATCGTATAATCCGTACATGCGATATCCAGATCAATCGTTCCCGGCACACCTACCGTATTGATGCCGTAAGCAGCCAGCTTCTGTGCACCGCGGAAAGAACCATCACCGCCAATGACAATCATTCCGTCGATCCCATGCTGTCTGCAGATCTCAGCGCCTTTTTTCTGCCCGTCCGCCGTCGTAAACTCCCTGCAGCGTGCAGTCTGCAAAATCGTACCGCCGCGCTGGATAATGTCTGCAACATCTGTCGTATGCATTTCATAAATCTCTTCCTGCAAAAGACCCGCATACCCTCTTTTAATGCCCATCACTCTTTTTCCGTTTGCAATCGCCTCCCGGACTACCGCACGGATCGCGGCATTCATGCCAGGCGCGTCACCGCCGCTTGTCAATACACCAATCGTACTAATCTCGTTAGCCATTCTTACTATCCTCCTACTTTAGATTCTGTATTTTCTTTGAACTTCTATTCTATCAGCCGCCGGCTGCCAGTCCGCTGTATGGTTTCTCTATTTATTCTAATATCTTTTGCCGCTGTTTGCAACCTTCTTTTCCACAACTTTCACATTATTTTGCCCAAACACCGATGAAAGCATCTGCGTAAACGGCAGTGTAGCGGCGACCCGCCAGCGTGGTCCGAGCCTTTTGATCTTTTTACAGTCTCTGATATAGACGATCACATCGTCCTGCCCGTCCGAAGCGCGCAGCTGCTCCAGCACGTGCATTTCCTGCGCCGCGTAGCTGTCCATATCCGGGAACTGCAGCCACAGCTCTTTGTGTGTTTCGTCAAAAGACCAGACTTTTTCCAGAATCAGCTTGCCGTTTTTTTCCTCTTCGATCGTTACCCGGCCTTCCACAAATATTCTCGCGTCGTTTTCAAAATATTTCTTATATTTTTCATAATCTCTTGGAAATACAATGATTTCCAGCGTGCCTACCAGATCCTCCAGTGTCAGAAACGCCATCGTCTTGTTATTTTTGGTATACTTGATTGTACGCTGGACGAGCATTCCTCCTACTGTCGCTTTCTGATTATCATATACTTTTGCAGCGCCAGTCTCTTCATCCAGCAGAAAGTCTGTCGTCTTTGCCGTAATATTTTTCTTCCACTTCTCCTCATATTCTTCCAGCGGATGCCCGCTGATATACACCCCGAGCACCTCTTTTTCAAACCCGAGCAGCATTTCCTTGTCAAACTCGTCCACATCCGGCATACGAATTTCAAAATCTTTTTTATTCTCCCCGGATGCAAGATCAAACAGCGTCATCTGCCCGCTCATACTGTTTTTCTTCTCATGGGAAATGTGGTCCATAATCTGCGGAAATACAAGCATTTTCTGTCTGCGGTTTCCTGCCAGTCCGTCCAGCGCTCCGGCTTTGACAAAGTTTTCTACCGCACGCTTATTCAGCTCTTTGTCACTGAGCCGCGTAATAAAATTTTCTATATTGGTATAATGCCCATGCTCCCGGCGTTCTTTTAGCAGCGCCGTGATCACCGGATGCCCGACGCTCTTTATGGCGGACAGACCATAGCGGATATTGCCTGCGGATACGGAAAATTCACTCTCTCCTTCATTGACATCGGGCGATAATATCGCAATGCCCATATTCCGGCAGGTCTGGATATATTCTGATACTTTGTTAATATTTGCCATCACCGAGGTCATAAGCGCCGCCATAAATTCTACGGGATAATAATATTTTAAATAAGCCGTCTGGTAGGAAATAACCGCATAAGCCGCTGCATGGGATTTGTTAAATGCATATTTTGCAAAATCAATCATTTCGTCATAGATTTTATTTGCCGTCTGCTCGCTGATCCCGTTGGCAATACAGCCTTTGACGCCCTGCTCCGGATTGCCGTAAACAAAGTTTTTGCGCTCTTCCTCCATGACCTTGCTTTTTTTCTTGGACATCGCACGACGTACAATATCGCTGCGTCCCCAGGTATAGCCTGCCAGATCCCGCACGATCTGCATAACCTGTTCCTGATATACGATACATCCGTAAGTCGGTGACAGTATCGGCTCCAGCTGCGGGCAGTCATACTGAATCTCACCATGCATATTTTTGCCGCGCACATAAGCCGGAATAAAATCCATCGGCCCCGGGCGGTACAAAGCAATGCCGGCAATCACATCCTCCAGACTCTGCGGTTTTAGCTCTTTGACAAAGTTCTTCATCCCAGAGCTTTCCAGCTGGAATACGCCGTCCGTGCGTCCGGTTCCCAGAGACTCCAGCACCTTTGGGTCTTCAAAATCAATATGATCCATGTCGATCGTAATCCCGTTACTTTTTTCAGCCAGCCGTGCCGCGCTGTCGATAACCGTCAGCGTACGCAGCCCAAGAAAATCCATTTTCAAAAGCCCAAGCTCTTCGAGCGTCGTCATCGTAAACTGCGTCGTAATCATACCGTCCGTACCTCTGGAAAGCGGTACATATTCATCCATCGGCTTCTGGCTGATCACCACGCCTGCCGCATGGGTAGATGTATGCCGCGGCAGCCCTTCCAGACGCATGGACATATCGATCAGCTTTGTGACCGTCTCGTCTTCTTCATACATTTTGCGCAGGTCCGGATTCATATTCAGCGCCTTTTGTATCGTAATGCCCAGCTCAGACGGTATATTTTTGGCAATCGAATCTACAAACGCATAAGGAATATCCATCACGCGCCCGACATCGCGGATCACACCTCTGGCCGCCAGTGTACCAAACGTGACGATCTGCGTCACACATTCCTTTCCATACTTTTCGACGACATAATCAATAACTTCCTGTCGTCTTTCAAAGCAGAAATCCACATCAATATCCGGCATGGACACCCGCTCCGGATTTAAAAACCGTTCAAAAATCAGATTGTACCTGATCGGATCAATATTCGTAATTCCAGTCGTATACGCCACAAGCGAACCAGCCGCACTGCCGCGCCCCGGTCCCACGCTGATGCCGTGCTCCTTTGCAAAATGGATATAATCCCACACAATCAGAAAATAATCTACATACCCCATTGTCTGTATGACACCCAGCTCATATTCCAGACGTGGCCTCAGCTCCTCCTCACGCCCTGGATACCGCCTGGACAGCCCTTCAAAACAAAGCTTATTTAAATATTCCAGCGCCGTGTAGCCATCCGGGACCTCATACTTTGGCACTTTTGTATTGCCAAACTCGATCTCTACATGGCAGCGGTCCGCAATTTTCTGTGTATTTTCCACCGCCTGCAGGGCATATGGAAACAGACTGCGCATTTCCTCCTCTGTCTTCACATAGTACTGGCCGCCTTCGTAACGCATACGGTCTTCATCCTGCAGCTTTTTTCCGGTCTGGATACACAGCAGGATATCGTGCGCTTCCGCGTCCTTCGCATACGTATAATGTACATCATTGGTCGCGACCAGCTCAATTCCGGTCTCTTCACCCAGCCGGATCAGCTGCGGGTTCACCATCTTCTGCTGCGGCAATCCGTGATCCTGCAACTCCAGAAAAAAATTGCCTTTGCCAAAACAGGCTTCATATTTTAACGCCGTTTCTTTTGCCTTCTGATAATCACCACGCAGCAGCTCTCTTTGCACCTCACCGGCAATGCAGGCGCTTGTCGCAATAATACCTTCATGAAACCGTTCCAGCACCTCCATATCCACACGTGGCCGGTAATAAAAACCGTCCACAAATCCTTTGGAAACGATTTTCATCAGATTGCCGTACCCCTGGTTATTTTCCGCCAACAGCACAAGATGATAATAGCGGTCTTCCCCGCTGACACGTTCCCTGTCAAAACGGGAATTGGGCGCCACATACACTTCACAACCGAGAACCGGATTGATGCCTGCCGCTCTGGCAGCTTTATAAAATTCGATCACTCCGTACATGGCACCGTGATCCGTAATAGCCGCGGCATTCATGCCAAGCTCTTTGACACAGGCCACGTATTCCTGTATTTTATTGGAACCGTCCAGCAGACTGTATTCCGTATGGACGTGTAAATGTGTGAATGCCATCTGAATCTGCTCCTATCTGTCTGATTGCTTTTTATCCGATTGCTTTTTGTCTGATTGCTTTTTGTCTGATTATTTTCTATCTGATTATTTTCTATCTGATTATTTTCTGTCTGATTGTTTTCTGATACGAATACCGGATTACTGGTTTTGTCTTATTTTAGCATAGAACTATAAAAACAGCAACCCCTGCCAGTGCCTGCTATTCCCTGTCAAACTGGTTCATATCCACCTTTTCCAGCGCAAGCAGCGCCGCTTTTTTTTCAATCCCGCCGGCATATCCGGTCAGGCTCCCATTGGACCCTACGACCCTGTGACACGGGATCAGGATAGAGATCGGATTACGCCCGACAGCTGAACCTACTGCCTGTGCTGACATCTTTTCCGTTCCCATCTGTCTGGCCATTTGTTTTGCAATCTCCCCATAGGTCATCGTCTGCCCATATGGAATCTGACGCAGGATCTTCCATACGGATTTTCTAAAATCCGACCCGCTGAGCGCAAGCGGCGGCATAAAGTCCGGATTTTCCCCATAAAAATATAAATCCAGCCAGTCTCTCGTCTTTGCGAATACCGGCAGCTCGCGTTCCTCGTATTCCTCTGTCAGCGTACTGCCAAAGTACTTCTGTCCGTCAAACCACAGCCCCGTCAGCGCCATGCCATTGCTGGCCGCGGTCAGACTTCCAATCGGTGATTCGTATCTGCAAGTATAAATCATTGTCTTCTCCTTTGTCGTCTGTTCTTGTATGAATTGGAATGCTTTGTTTCAGTATAGCATGAAAATGGGCAGATGAAAATAAAAACGTATCCGGTATGGATAAGTTTTCTATGCAGTAATTTTTGTTACATTGGGCCTTTCCGGAATCCAGATATAAAATCCTGCGGCTTGCAGGTATGCCGCAGGATTTTTTGATACATTTTATTTTATACCGTACCGGTAACAGTAAGTGTGCTCACACCTGGATGCACCGTCCATGCACCTGTATCCGGATCTTTTGTATAAGTGGCAGCAGGCACCGTAAGCTGTCCGGGTACGGTAGCGAATGCGCCGGTTGTGTTGTCATATGTGTAATTGGTATCCGTTGCCCATGCCTTTCCATTGAATGTAACAGAGATCGGATCCAGGACAGGATTGAACGTATCAGTAATGGTTACATTATCCGCAGCAACTGCCGCCGTATTTCCAAGATTCTGGATGATAAAGGTGTAAGTGATCTGTCCGTTTTCTGTTACAGTAGTAGGGGACAGTGACTTGCTGATGGTCAGCATGGCTGTATTGTCTACCGTTACAGATTCGGATACGTCGATATCGTTCGTAAGTCCGGTGCCAGAAATCGTTGCCGTATTGATAATGGTGCTGCCGGTATCCAGAGGTGCATACTGGTTGACTGCAGCCTGATAAATAATAACAGCGTTCCCTCCGGCAGGGATGTTAATACCTGTGATGGTCAGAGGAGAAACTGAGGTGACCGTCGGAGCAGTTACAATCACACCATTGATATAATAACGGATTGAATTGTCTACAAATGTCAGAGGACGTCTGGTGGCCGGTTCACCCGCGACCGCACCCAGATTGTCAGTCACAGTCAGTCCGGTAAACGCTGTCGAGCCAGAGTTAATAATGCTGATAATATAAGTTACTTTTTCATTGGAGCTGTACGTATCCCGCAATGCCGTTTTGGTAGCAGACAAAACTTCCAAAATCTCACCAGTTGTAATATTCGAAGTCGTTGTATTTCCATTGTAGGAAAGTGTCGCCTGATTATAAAAAGATGCCATAGTTTCCTCCTGTTATATTATGGAATAAATCTTTTTTATTCTCAATATAATATATGTTGGAAAAATGCAGGTGACACTTACCGATCCCTCGCAGCCAGTTTCCAGTAAAAAAATATCGAAATCCCCGTTCCGATACACCAGCCAACCGGCCATGCACACCAGATACCCGTTGTGGAATGCAGCATTCCGGAAAACAAATATGCCAGAGCCACCCGCAGGATGAGATCGGAAAAGGTTGCAGCCATAAACTGTTTCATGGCTCCGGCTCCGCGCAGGATTCCGTCAGCAATAAGTTTTACGGATACTGCAAAATAAAAGGGCGACAGAATCTGCAAAAACTGCTGTCCGGTGCGTAGTGCCTGTGTGGCAGAAGCATCCATAAATAACAGCAGGATATATTTTCCAAAACAAACGTACAGCAGGCAGAGTGGAGTGCATAACAGCCAGACGAGCCGGACGCCGCTTCGAAAACCCTGCCGGATACGGGGGAATTTGCCAGCGCCAATATTTTGCGCGGCAAAATTTGACATACCGTTTCCGATTGTCGTAAAGGATGTAATAACCAGATTATTCAGTTTGACAGCGGCCGAATATCCGGCAGCGGCGCTGACTCCAAATCCGTTGATGCAGCCCTGGATCATCATATTTCCGACTGAGATAAAAGACTGCTGCAGGATGCTTGGAATCGCGATAGATGATAGTTTCCCCAGCAGAGTCCAGGAAAAATGCCGGCAGTTGTGACCTGCAGTCAGGCTGGACAGCCGCCTGAACATAAGCAGCATAGAGCAGATGCAGCTTGCACCCTGGCAGACAAAAGTAGCCCATGCGGTACCGGCAATCCCCATTGAAAACGTCTTTACAAATAAAAGGTCCGTCACAATATTGGCAATGGAAGAAGCTGCCAGTAGCAGAAACGGTGTTTTGGAATCTCCCAGCGCAGAAAAGATTCCGGTAGCAATATTGTAAAAAAATAAAAAGGGCAGGCCAAGAATATAAATATTCAGATATAACGCAGAGTCATGCAGGATTTCTTCCTGCGTTTTCATCAGCCGCAGCATCACATCACACGATAAAAATCCAAATCCCATCAGAACCGCACATAATACCGCGCTGGCCGTCAGAGCCGTATGGATGGCAGTTTTCATATTAATAAAATCCTTTGCGCCAAAAAACTGTGAAACAATAACCGAGCAACCCATATTACAGCCGAAAGCAAACGCAATGAAAATCAGCGTAATATTATAGCTGTTGCCAATTGCGGCAAGAGCCTGTTCCCCAATAAATTTTCCTGCAATGAGCGAGTCTGCGATATTATACAGCTGCTGAAAAATAATGCTTCC
Organism: uncultured Eubacterium sp.; assembly: GCA_947653505.1. The sequence continues at coordinate 9,492 of CANTHI010000009.1, read as the reverse complement.
AAACATAGGAAGGCAGAACGCCCATAGTACTTTCTGCGGGTTCCCGACTGTCAGATCCCTGTTCATAATCATTCCTCCATTGTTTTCTTGAAATCGTTCCGGGAACCTATTATAATACAAAGCAAATAATATTTAAAATACATAGATCATATGGGAGATATATAAAATAGATATGAGTATCAATTATGAATATTATAAGATTTTCTATTATGCAGCAAAATATAAAAATATCACACGGGCAGCCGCTGCGCTTGGCAGCAGTCAGCCAAATATAACGAGAATTATTAAACTGCTGGAGGCAGAACTGGGCAGCAGACTGTTTGTGCGGGAAGCAAGGGGGATTACACTGACAGAATCAGGAGAACGGTTATTTGCTCATATAAAAACAGCTGTCATCCAGCTGGAACATACGCAGGAAGAAATGTCATTGCAAAATACGGATGGTATGGGAATGGTTGAAATTGGAGCTACAGAAACAGCGCTGCATTTATTTCTGCTGGAGGCGCTGCGCAGCTTCAGGGAAGAGTATCCCAGAGTCAGGATCAAAATACATAATCATACAACACCGGAGATTTTAAAAAATCTGGCTTCCGGCAGACTGGATTTCGCAGTGCTGACGACACCATTTGAACTGCAGGGAGCTTTTGCCAGCAGCAGTCTGGTTTCTTTTCGGGAAATACTGGCCGCAGGCAGCCAGTACAGGGAGTTAGGAAATAAAAAGCATAGGTTAAAAGAGCTGGGAAGTTATCCGTGGGTAGGACTTGGAGAAGGGACTGCCACGTATGAATTTTATAAACAGTTTTTTGCGAAACAGCAGGCGGACCTCAGACTGGATGTGGAAGCAGCAACTTCGGATCTGCTGATTCCTCTGATGCAGGACAATTTTGGGATCGGATTTGTTCCGGAAAAGCTGGCCCTTCCGCTGCTGCAGACACAGGCTCTTGTGCAGATACCGCTGGATGGAAGTCTGCCGGAACGGAAAATCTGCCTGGTGTGTGATAAAGGAAGGGGACGCAGTGTGGTTTCCAGAAAATTACAGGACTATCTGTTTATCCGGCAGCGTTTTATTTAAGGTTCCGGCTATGCGGACGCCGGATGGGGAAATTTGCCCCGTCTGCTGTGACCGCTCCAGAATACAGGAAGCTCTAAGTATTCTGCTTCCAGGTGCCGCGTCCGTCCGGTACCACAGTCTGGAAGCAGAATACCCAGAGCTTCTTATTATTCTGGAATAGCATGCCCCGTTTTATTGGGCAAAGTCACAGGCAGACAGACCGCCGCCTCCCGTCCGGCGTCCGCATAGCCACTACGCAACACTTTTATGTACACAGCAGCCGGCGCAGACGCTCTCTCCCAGCGTCCGCACCGCCGCAATCTGACAAAGCATAAATTTTTCTTAAGAATCTTTCTTTCCAAGCACTACTGACAGCTTCACCTCTTCATAACCGTTCTGTGACGGACGCTGTACCACAACTTCCACCTCTGTCCCTGCTTCATAATAGCTGAGCCTTTGTAACAGCACTTCACTGGACTGAATATCCCTGCCGTCTATTTCCGTAATGATATCACCAGCTTTGATCCCGTACTGGTCTGCCGCCGTGCCGCGGAATACTTCCCGGACAAATACGCCGAGCGGCATATTATAAGCTTCTGCAATCATTGCTGTCACGTCTTCCGGACGGATGCCCAGATACGCTGCGTTTTCTTCAGATACTTCTTTTCTGGTAATCAGATCCTCAATCACGAGTTTTGCTTCGTTGGATGGAATGGCAAAGCCCATGCCTTCTACGGATGTATCATTATATTTGGCAGAGTTGATACCGATCACTTCTCCGCTGTTATTTAACAGAGCGCCGCCACTGTTGCCCGGATTGATCGCTGCGTCCGTCTGAATCAGATTGTTTGTGTAACTCTTTCCGTTAGATTCATCCTGTGTCGTTACTTCACGCTCCAGTGCGCTGATATAACCGACTGTTACAGACTGTCCGTAGCCTAATGCATTGCCAATGGCAATTGCCTGGGAGCCTACTTTGATTTTTTCGGAATCACCGAGTGTCGCTACCTTAATCGCAGACAACGTATCTGCATTGACATCGGCTTTTTTTACCTGTACCACTGCCAGATCCATGCTTGGGTCGGTCCCTTTGATCTCTGCCGAGGCAGTCGTGTCGTCACAAAACCGGATTGTCAGTGTCGTCGCATCTTCAATCACATGATTATTCGTCGCAATGTAAAGGCTGTCTTCATCCTCACTGACCAGAATACCGCTGCCCGCACTCGGCACCTCATAGCTTTGTACCTGGCCAAACCAGTTCTGGAGCTGTTTCTGGCTCAGATTTGTAATCGCTACAATAGACGGCATGCATTCTTCAACAATCGCGGATACGCCATCACCGGTATTTGCCGGATCTGCTGTAACCGGAGCTGTTTTTTTCGCGCTGTCTTCTATTGTAAACACTTCCTTCTCTTCTGCCTGACCAGCGGAAACTTCTGCCTCTTTTTTATCCGTTCCAAGCAGGCTGCCTGCCACGTAGCTGGAGCCTTCAAATGCTGTACCGGCTACGAGACCGAATACAAGTGCAATCGAAGCACATTTTGCCAGTTTGATGCCAAAATTACTGCCAGAAGACGCGTTTGCTTTCTTTTCTGCACGTCTTTTTGCGCGCTCTTCTTTTTTCTGTGCCTTTGCATCGCTATACGTGTTCCAGCCGCTCTGCTGGTTATCCGGACTGCCATAGTTATTGTTGTAAGCATTGTCCGTTCCATTTTGTGTACTGCTGTTATAAGTCTGGCTGTTATAATGTGCGCCATTGGCGTTTGTCTGGCTGCCGTATGTGCTGCCAGTACTGCTCTGGCCATAGGCACTGCCCGCGCCTGTCTGGCTGCTGCCGTACGCATTATTCTGGCTGCTGCTGTACGCATTGTTCTGGCTGCTGCCTGTCTGACTGCCGCTGTAAGCACTATTCTGGCTGCTGCCTGGCTGGCTGCTGCTGTACGCATTGTTCTGGCTGCTGCCTGTCTGACTGCCGCTGCCATAGACTCCTGTTCCGTTCTGACTGCTGCTGTACGTACCACTCTGACCATTGCCATATACGCTGCCCTGGGTATTACTATAGGCGCTGCCTGTACTGCCCTGGGTATTACCATAGGAGCTGCCCGTTCCTGTCTGTCCGCTGCCGTACGTATTGCCTGCACTGGTATAAGAACCCGCTGTATTTTCATCTGCCCGCCATATATTGTTTGGATTTTTCTGTTCCTGGTTCAGATAGCTGTAGCTGTACGTCGAGCCTGACTCCTGCCGGCCGGATGAGACGCTGGCAGATGATTCATTTGTATTTACGGTACTGCTCGTTTCGTTTGTGTTGTTTTCTGTATTATTGTTCAGATTGTTTTCCATAATCAATGGCCCCTTTCACTTCCTGATGCTTTTATGCCTGACAGGTATCTGTAGATTCTTTGATTCGTATTCTTTATTATCGTTTTTTATTTTTTCAGCCTCATCCATACTCCGGATGCATCTGGCTGTTTGTTGTTTACAAATAGCAGTTTACCGTGAAATTGTGTTTGTTTTGTGATTAAAAAAACAAAAAAAAGTGAAATTATGTGTCTTTTTTGTGTTGGCCGTCTTTCTTTCCCGTTACATACAGCCGGAACCTGCGGATCATGTATCCAGGACATGCTCCGTAAGCTCCGGCTGTCAGTTGCCTGCTTTTTTAATTATAGGACTTTACCCGCACTTTTGTATTTCCGGAGTCCCGGATCATCTTCCGGTATTCTGTCAGACAGCTGTGCGGGACATAGATTACCGCGTCTGATGCTATGCCCCGGAAGGCATCTTCGCCGATGTATTCGATCTGTTCTGCTTTGATTTTGATTTTTTTTAGCTTTTTGCATCCATAAAAAGCTTCCTCTTCGATCTGGGAAACATTTCTCCCAATCGTTACTTCTTTGACTTTTTTTCTGCCACGCAGGCAGCCTTCGTCCAGAACCGTGACCTCGTAAGTCTCGCCGCCTATTTTTACACTGGCCGGGATACTGATACTCGTACGGCTTGCTGCCGTGCATTTCGTATACTCGGCCGTACCGTCTTCCCAGATGGAATATACACCTTTGTCCACCGTGCCTACCCGTATGGTCTCATGGAGCTCATCCGGATCCGGATCCATGCTTCCGTTGATATTCGTCTCTTCTTCTGTGGATGTGTCCGGACTGGTCTCTACCGGCGTTCCTGTAACCGGCCTGCCTGTATTTGGTGTTCCATTAATATTCGTACCTGTATTCGGTGTTCCATTGATATTCGTACCTGTATTTGTGCCGGTATTTGGAACTGTGGAAGTCCTGATGACCTCTACCCGCGCTGCGGCGCTGTGCACCGGATCCGCCTGTGAATTTGCATATACATACAAAGCGTCGGAGCCTTCATCCGGTGCCACGTACAGGATACCGTCGTTGCTGATTCTCGTATATGGCGAGCTGACGCCGCTGATCTGCCAGCTGATCTGCTGGGAAGGCTGGCCGCTTCCGAGCACCTTTGCCTGAAAGACACAGCTTGTCCCCTGTCTGACAGAACATTCCTGCGGTGTGATCGTAACTCCTGTCACTGTCGGATAGGACGTACCGGGATTCCAGCCCGGATTGACTGGCTGAACCGGATTCACAGGATTGTATCCATATTGTGTCTTTGTAAATGCTTTCAGACACACATTATCTCCTTCCGGCTCGTAGCTTCTTGCCGAACATGCCAGCGGCACTGCGTCCACGTTGCCGCTTACCTCTGCCCGCAGCTCCATCGTAGTACCGGTCAGCAGAACCGGATTCGGCAGCCGGAATGTATGGTATCCGGTCTGTGCCACCGTACCGCCGCACTGTGCCAGCTCCTGCCCGTTCAGATAAAAACGGTAATGCGCGCCAGCCTTTACATAAGTAGCAACCGCTGTCAGCCACTGTGCACCGCCGCCCAGCTGGTAGAGCCGGCTATAGCTGCTGCCTGCCCCGTAGTCATACAGTCCGCGGTAATCGGTCTCATAGACACGGTGATACAGACCGGAGCGCTGCACGACCTCTGTAACGGCAAATGCATCCTGAAAATAGTTGTCATAAGAAATCCAGTAATACCCGGTATTGCCGCCGATGCTGGCCGGATCGTAGCGTCCCCAGCTATTTTTTACGAGAAACGCACCTTTATTCCGTGGCTGCTGCGGCGTTGTCAGCGCATTATAAAACCACTGCGGAGCAAAATTATCGTCCCATCCTACGACGGTTACGCCATGATTAACCCCCGGGCTTAACTCCTGCGGATAGTAATATGCCCCGTCTCTCGTCATCGCATAACGGTCCTGTGAGGAAAAATACACACTGACACCTGCCGCTCCATTGGCAACTACCAGATTTTTAATGCCCTGTATATAGTTCTGCTTGCTCACCGGATCGTCCCTGTGATAAGTCCCCAGCTCAGCCGTGCCGCTCACATAATAATCCGTCAGACTGGAATCTGCTTCCAGACGTGGTCCGTACAGGCTGCCTCTTGTCCAGTACGCAACCGCCTGCCGGTAACTGCCCCCGGTATACAGATCCGAAAACGCATAAGTACCGTTGCCCAGCTGGCTGATCATATCCCGTTCACTAAAATCTACCGCCGACGCAGATGCTGTCTTTAACAAATAAGATTCCAGAACCGCATCTGCCATATAAGCCCAGCAGTAACTGGTCTGTGCCTGATCTTCCACCTCTGTCGCATACGCGATATAATTGACATTCGTATTGTAGCTCGTCGCCAGTGCAGACGTATCTGCCTGTACATACAGGCATGCATTTTCTGCCACTGCCGGCAGCAGAATCACTGCGGTCAGTAAGGCTGCCAGCAGTCTTTTGATTCTTCTCATGGAACCCATCTCCTCCTTTTTGAATACAGCATACAGAATCTGCGGTTCACAGCCCGGATCCCCCACTGGCCAGATATCCAGCCGGAAAACACTTTGCGTCAGCCCGGATACCTCCAGCCGGTATTTTTTCATGTCACAAGCGAAGAACCTGCCCGTCAGGGCAGTTTCTGCGCTGTCCGGCCCGGACTGTTGCATCCGCAGATGATCCTATTCTACAGTTACCGATTTTGCCAGATTTCTCGGCTTATCCACATCCAGTCCTTTTCCAACCGATACATAATAGCTAAACAGCTGTAAAGGAATAATCGCCAGTGAATTGGTAAAAAACCGGTTCGTCTTTGGTATATATACGACATAATCTGCCGTTTTTTCAATCTCTGTATTGTCTTCATTGGTGACTGCCATGACAAAAGCACCGCGTGTACGGACTTCCACCATATTGCTGAGCGCCTTTTTATACAGCGCTTCCTGTGTAACGACTGCTGTTACCAGCGTTCCCTCTTCAATCAGCGAAATCGTACCGTGCTTTAATTCTCCGGCCGCATAAGCCTCGGAATGAATATAGGAAATCTCCTTCAGTTTCAGGGAGCCTTCCAGTGATATGGCATGGTCTATACCCCGGCCGATAAAAAATACGTCCCGTGCCGCCAGATAGCGGTTTGCAAAACGCTGGATATCTTCCTTATTTGCCAGAAGCATCTGTATCTGCGCAGGAATCGCTTTCAGGTCCTTAATCATGGAAGCGCATGCATCGTCACTTAATTTTCCCCGAACGAGTGCAAATTTCATCGCAAGCAGGTATTCGGCGATCAGCTGCGCCGAATATGCTTTTGTTGTCGCTACCGCGATCTCCGGTCCGGCCCATGTATACATCACACGGTCTGCTTCACGCGCGATTGAGCTGCCTACGACATTGACAATGCCAAGAGTCAGCGCGCCGCGTTTTTTCGCTTCCCGCAGGGCAGCCAGGGAATCTGCTGTCTCTCCGGACTGGCTGATAATAATAACGAGCGTTCCTTCCTCCACAATCGGATCCCGGTAGCGAAACTCACTCGCAAGATCAACCTCTACCGGAATCCGCGCCAGCCCCTCCAGTACATATTTTCCGGTAATTCCGGCATGGTAAGCTGAACCACAGGCCACAATATGGATCTTGCGCAGCGCACGGATCTCATCATCGCTCATGCCAAGCTCCTCGATAACAATGCGTCCATCCCTGATGCGCGGACTGAGTGTATCACTGACCGTTTTCGGCTGTTCATACATCTCTTTTAACATAAAATGCTCATAACCGCCTTTTTCAGCCGCATTCATATCCCATTCTATTTTTTTCGGCTCTTTTTCAATCTCCTCACCATCAATATTATAAAAATGAATGGTTTCTTTGGATAAAACCGCAATCTCCTCGTTCTGGATAAAATAAACTTCTCTTGTATATTTTAACACGGCAGGCACATCCGAAGCAATCAGGCTGCCATCTTCATTCTGCCCGACGATCAGAGGACTGTCCTTGCGGACCGAATAGACCAGATCCGGATGATCCGCAAAAATAATACCCAGCGCATAAGAGCCTTCTACCCTGTGCATGACCTTTACAATCGCTTCCAGCGGATCTCCCTTATAATAATATCCCAGCAGCATGGCTATCACTTCTGTATCCGTTTCCGAACGAAATTCGTACCCTTTCTGCTGCAGCTTTTTCCTAAGCTTTAAATAGTTTTCGATAATTCCATTGTGCACGACCGCAATCGTCTCATCCTGATTGTAATGTGGATGCGCATTGTGGTCACTCGGTGCACCATGCGTTGCCCATCTCGTATGACCGATCCCAATTGTGCCTGGCATCGTACTGCCGCCATGCGTCTGCTCATCCAGCACCTTCAGCCGTCCGGCTGCCTTTTGTACCTGTATCTTTTTTCCATCATAAACTGCCATTCCGGCAGAGTCATACCCTCTGTATTCCAGCTTGGACAGTCCATCCAAAAGAATCGGCGCAGCCTGCTTTTTTCCAATATATCCTATGATTCCACACATGTTTCGCTCCTTTTTCTAAAAATCTTTTCGTATCTGTCTGTAATATATTCCCAGCTGTAGTACTGTCTGATCCGCTTTTTCGCACAGTCTGACAGTGCCTGAATCTCCTGTGCAGGCAAATGCTCCACCCTGTTAATCAGAGCCGCCAGCTCTCCTTTTTCCTTGCTCCAGTACAAAGCGCCTTCCTGTGCCACTTCGCGGTTAAATCCTACATCCAGCAGCAGATTCAGTTTTGTAGACGCAAGCGCTTCCAGAAGGCTTGGATTGGTTCCGCCGACTTCATGTCCATGCAGATAGCCAAAAGCATTCTCACGAATTTTTTTCAGCAGTTCCTTGTCATAAACTGTTCCGGTAAAACGGATTCGCGGATCCTTTTCCCATCCGGTACGCTTTTTTAGCTGTTCGAGAAATTCACTGCTCACATCTGTAACCAGTGCAAACGCCTTTTTCGTATCCGACTGCATAAACTCCCGCAACATCGTTTCATAATTATTTTCCGGCACAAACCTGCCGACAACCAGATAATAACCGCCTGCCTGCAGATCATACGTACGGTACCATTCCCGCAGCTTCGGGTCATCCGCGTCCAGACCGGACGGCGCTGTTTCCGCCCCGTAAGCAATAAACACCGTTTGCGGATGGTATTTTGCATATTCCTTGTGAATATATGCCTCTATATTGCGGCTGTCACAGACGAGCAGCCCTGCATGTTTTACCATCAGCTGCTCCGAATACTTCCAGTAACGGCGCACCGGCGCACTCCACTTGGCCCGCAGAAACTCGTGCCCGTCGGGATTCACAAAAAGCTGTCCGCCCATCGCATCGATTCTTTTACGAAAGCTGTGCATAAACGGCCCGATCCGGCACGCCAGTATATAAAAAACCGGATGCACAAGCTGTTTTCTTTCCGCATACTGTAAAAAATAGCGCAGGGCATCAAGATCATAAAAAACCGCCCGCGCAGGCCCCAGCCGCCGCCACGGAAACCGGACGCACTCCGCATGATGGCAGAAAAACCGCGCCCTCTCTGGGTCATAATCCTGCCGTTCCACGGCACAGGCCACGTGGTAACGGATGTTTTTATCTGTCTGGTATTGTGTCAGTTTGTCTGCAAATGTCTCAAAGCCGCCGTATTGTGCGGGGATCCCTTTACATCCTATGATGAATACATGCTGTGTGTGAAAGGATTTGTCTTTAGAGCTGTCTGCTGTTTTTGCGTACATTGTCTCACCTCGATTGTTATCATCATATCATAAGATGGAGACAAGTTCAATTTTTTTGTGACTTTATCATACAAATCCATCTGTGCACCATCTGTATACAGGTAACAGCCGGATCAGGTGTTACATTATGGCTATGTGGACGCTGGATGAGGGGACCGGCCCCATAGGCGCGAACTTAAGCGGAAATGCAACAATTTACATAAAAGTGTTGCGTAATGGCTATACGGACGCCGTATGGGAGACTCTGGCCTGTCTGCCTGTGACTTTGCCCGATAAAACGGGGCATGCTATTCCAGAATGATAAGAATCTCTAAGTATTCTGCATCCAGTCTGTGGTACCGGACGGGCGCGACACC
>CANTHI010000008.1 GCA_947653505.1 uncultured Eubacterium sp. | reverse complement strand
ATTCTGCACGATACACAGGCGGCGTAGCCGAAGCGGCACCTTTAGCTGCTGGCGGCAGCCAGAAGCGAATTAGGTGTCGCGCCCGTCCGGTACCACAGACTGGAAGCAGAATATTTAGAGCTTCTTACATTCTGGAAAAGTCACAGGCAGACAGGCTAACGCCTCCTATCCGGCGTCCGGACAGCCAAAATGCAACACTTTTTATGTAATTGTTGCATTTGCTCTTAAATTCGCTCCTATGCGCCCCTGCACACAAACACAGCAAAAAGCCTGCCTGTGACCGGCATCCAGCCACAAAACAGGCATTATTCTTTCTATACATACAATTCTGGTTCATTGCTTACGAATTTAGTTATCATCTTAGAAGCTTCCGGAAATACGCATCCAGGCCATCCGCAATCCCTTTCGCCATTTTTTCCTGGAACTTTGGCTTTTTCATCCTGCGGCTTTCCTCTTCATGTATCAGATCCCCCAGCTTTAACACAACTGCCGGTCTTTTACTGCGCTGCAGAGCCGGATCCGCATCACTCTCCCAAATCCCTGCATTCGTGAAGCCAGTAGCCTTTGTATAATATTTCAATACGTATTTTCCAAGTTTTCTGCTGTCAGCATAAGTTCTGACAGCCGCAGAACTGCCGTCGCTGGCGCTGCAGCATACAGACGCTCCACAGACCGCAGGCTCCGCGCTGGCGTCGGCACAGAGCCGGATCATGGCATCTGCCAGAATCTGACTGGCCAGTTCCGCACTCTTTGTACCGCTGACCGCATCTGTCTTTGATCCCACAGCCATAATCACAGTATACCCGCGTTCTTCCAGCCTTTTTTCCAGTCTCAGCGCTACCTGCCGGCTCAGCAAATCCTGCCCCGGATCCGCCTGCGTGTGTTCTGACATCTCCCCGGATACTTCCGGCTGTGTACTTTCAGATGGCTGCTGTTCCCCACCCTGTTCTTCAGACAACTGACTCTGATCTGCGGATATGGCTGAATCTTCTACTGCTATCAAAACTACCTTTTCTGACTGGTGCACACTACCACCTGTTCCCAGCTGCTCATTTCCCTCCGGCTGCGCATTTCCTTCCAGCTGCTCATTTCCCTCCGGCCTGGCATTTCCTTCTGACTGTGCACTTCCTTCTGACTGTACATTTCCCTCCGGCTGCGCATTTCCAGCTGGCAGCTTTCCGATACAGTCCTTCCATACATAACCAGTCTGCCCGTTTTCTGTCCGGATCTGTGCGTACAGGCTGTCCTCCTGCAGCAGGGTAACTGTATCGCCATATACGGGCATCTGTGTTTTTTCATCCGCTTTGATCTTTACGATCTTTCTATCTTTATATATAGGAAGTCTTTTTACAAGAACCATACGGCTGTTTTCCGCCTGTCTGGCCGCTTCCTGCTCCAGAAGCCTGTCTGCCTCAGCCTTTTTGGCGGCCAGCTGCCGCTCCGCTTCCTGCCCGATACGCCCGGATTCCTGAATGATAAAATACCGGATTCCAAGCATTCCTGTAATCGTAACTGTCAGCAGCAGGCCATACAACAGTACATGAATAACTTTTTTCATTTTTGGTTCCTTCCTGATTTAATAAAGCCCCTCTGCAGATTCCGGCGGCACCGCATCTTCCCGCAGCAGGGTAAATGCTGTCAGCACGCAGACTGCAATCCGCATCGCGGATGGATGCAGCCCCAGCGTATTCATGCCGGCTTCCAGACAGATGCCGGCCAGCGCGCTGCCGATCATTGAACTGGCCAGTACGGAATTGGTATTTAAAAACCGCTCGCACAATACGGTCTTTTCCACAGCGATCAGCATACCCAGAACGATTACAAAAAAGATCCGCATTGCAGAAAACAAAAGTCCGGTGTCTTTCTCACTACGGTAGCCAAGCAGATTTCTGCTGCCTTCCTCTGCCTGCGCCGCCTGCCGCATGCCTTCTTCCAGCTGCTCTACATTCTGTACGCTGACATAAGTCCCGCCTGTCTTGTCCGCTGCCAGCATCAGCAGCTGTGTGTCCACGCCGCCTGTCATTCCGACAGTACTGATCGATATACCGCGGTCTGCAAACTGTTCCAGTCTGCGAATGCATTCATAACGGGTCGTATCACTGACGTCCGTGGCATAGCCATCGCTGAGCAGGATCATTCTGCAATGGTGATCCAGCTGCAGTGTGCCTGTATCCAGATCGTCCAGTATCGTATCCAGCGCATGTATGACGGCTGTACCGCCGCCGTTTTCCGGTTCCTGCACAGGCCCGCCCGCGCTGACCGGAGCCATCTTTCTGACCAGCTGCGCGGAATCTGAAAAATGATAGATTCCGTACGAAAAATCCGGGTCCTTATTCTCCAGCAGCTTTTCAATCGCCTGATAACGCATGCCGGACGGATCCGTCTGGTCCATAGAGCCGGAATTGTCGATGACAAATAAATAGGAAGACACGCGCTCTCTCCCGCCTGTCCCGATCCATCCATAGATCCATGCAAACAACGCGGAAAGCAGCGCCATCAGTATAAAAGCTGTCATCCACTGCCTGCGGTTTACAGAACCTCCAAAGCTGGCATATCCCAGCCTTCCTATGCCATATACGGCAAGTCCCAGCAGCAGATACATGCCTGTAAAATAGATGGTTGTCATGATGATATGTGACATAGTGCGTTCCACCTGCTGATAAAACAGCTCTCCGGCCAGTCCACAGAGTACACCTGCCAGAATACTTCCAATCAGCATCTTTATCGAATAGTGGCTTTTGCTCATTCCTTTTCTCCTGCCTGTTTTTTCCTGATACTCCTTGTCCCTATAAAGCCCTGTCACTCCCGCATCAGCAATCCGGAAACCAGTACCATCCCTGCCGTCAGTGCCAGAAACACCATCAGGCACACTGCTTTTTCCGTAAATCCGCCATACCGGTACGCCAGTACCGCTGCTGCTGTAAATGCAGCCAGCACGACAGCAGACAGACACCCGGAAAGAACTTTTTCCCGTCCGCCTTCTGACTCTGCTCCCACTGTACCGATCCTGCGGCGGATCACATCTGCATCCGCCATATGGGACTGACTGCTGCCCACACCGGTCATCATCCGCAGCGCAGCAGACACGGCCAGTCCGACTGCTGTAAAGACCACAAAAACCATCGAAATCACGATATCCCCGCTGCCATACCTTCTCAGACAGATGCCGCAGACTGCCAGTGTCAGCAGTACAAACAGGCTGAGTATTTCCCGGTGCAGGTAATCTGCCAGCAGATATCCCGTGCCAGCGCCGCCTGTCCGGCTGTCGTTCAGGCTGTCGGAAAGACAACGCAGCGCCTGCCTGACGTCTGGCTGCAGATGGTTGTACGCGGTTTGTTTTAAATACTGCCGGACACATGCCCTGCGATCCCCGTCTGCCAGCAGGGCGGATTCTGTGCCAAACACCGCAAAGTCTGCGGATGCCTGTGCCAGATCTGTCTGTTTTTTCCACCAGGTAATCCATTTTACCAGATCAAACTGCTTTTTTTCAGGATCGTAAAAGAAAACAAGGGAGCGGTCCAGGGAGTCTGTATTCATAACGGGCGCGCCTGCGAAAAACGCTTCCCGCAGCCCGCGCCGGATCATGCGCCCGTATTTCCTGTCTTCGCTGGTCTGGCCGGTGTTTAGCATCTCCCACAGACGGCATGCATCCATACAGTCCGCGGCAGATTCTGCCAGCTCCGCCAGCCGGCTGACTTTTTTCGCGTTCGGGCACGCGGTTTTTTGTACTTCATATTGCCGGTAAGCCCGGATGCTGTCTGTTTCAAACCAGTCCATTGTAAAATGATCCCACAGCATCCGGCAGACCTCTTTCCACAGCTGCTGATAGCGGTCTGGCGCAGCTAAAGAGCACCGGATCCGGTCTGTGACCTGAGCTGCGATGCACAGCTCTTCAAAGCTGCCTGCTTCCTTCATCTCGCGTTCTGTCAGCTCTTTCAGCAGCTTTTGAAACTGCTGGTGCTCTTTTGCCGTAAACGTCTGTCCGTTCTTTTTGAAAAACCGCTCTGCTTTTTTGAGCGTCGTCAGCTCGCCCGGCAAAAAACAGTTCCAGAAATAGTCTGAAAAATAATCCGGATCCAGTCGCTCCAGACAGCGGCAGACTGCCGGATACAGGTCGCTGCCGCCGCTTTCCCTGAGTCCGATCAGGACGGCAAAGCCCGCATCCTTGTTCCGGCTCCCCGCATACTGGTCCCGGATACTGCGGGCATACCACAGCGCCACCGGCTCCAGCAGCAGATCGTGCGGGCATTTCCCATACGCCTGCCGGACAGCGGCAGACAGCTTCGGATCGGTAAGCGGAATCCCGCCCTCATTTATGGCATCCAGCAGCGCCGCCACATATTCAGCCGTGCGGCTGCCATAGGATATCTCACTGCCCAGAAAATCCTGCAGCAGACCGGCTGCCTGCTGCGGATCAATGCCGTCGTCATTTTTTTTTACGATATTCTGAAACGCGGCCTCGATCATCGCGCATCCGGCTTCTTTGAGCGGATCTGTCCAGACCTCTCCGATAAAGCCTGCCATATTCTGAAAAATCTGTTCCCTGCTGTCCCTGCTGCTGTAAAACAGCTCCATCTGATAGAGTTTTGTAAAATGATATCCGGCAAGTCTGGAATAGTCACAGGAAAAATTCCCCGTATCCAGATCCGCATAATTTTCCCCCTGCACCTGGTCAGAACAGTAAACCGCCGTCTTCATTCCCTGACACGAAAAAGACAGCAGCTTTTGCCGCAGATGATAGGGCAGTCCTTTCATAATCAGATACATCAGCTCCTGCCAGGTCTGTATCCCCTGTTCCTGACGCACGCCGCAACGGATACACATCGGGCCTGTATAGCCTTCCAGTGCGCAGATGGCTCCCAGAATCAGCTTTTTATACTGCTCCGCGGATAAATGATACTGATCCAGCAGCCTGCGTTCGTTCAGGTTGCGGTAATCCAGCGCTTCCCGCACCGGATAGGCAGACAGCTGCGGCTGGTATTCCATGTCAAACTCCTGCTGCGGCACGCCAAACAGCAGCTGCGGCTGGACCGCCATCTGATAATATTCCGCCAGATTAAAGCAGTACCCGTGCACATAAGCCACGCCGCGGCTGTCTTCTCCGGCTGCCGCGTAATTTACATGCATCAGATACACAAACCGTTCGTGCCGGAAGAGTCCCATAGCCGTCTGCGGTACCTGTACCGTCTGTCTTAAATCTGCCAGCCTGGACGCAATGCCGCGAAATCCGGCCTTTGCAATCTCGGACATGCCGGCAGATGGTGCCACGAGCTTCCATCCCGCGCCGCTCCCACGCCCGCCCAGCCGGAAATATCCTGCCTGATACAGTTTCATCCACATCTCCTCCTGTCTTTTTCCTGATTCTGCGTTTTTATTATATGCGAAATCTTATTCCTGCGGCAGCGCAGACAGCTTCTGCAGCCAGTCACTTTGCTGATATCCATCACGCAAAAAATTTCCGCAGCAGACCGCCCCGTTTCCGTTTTGTTTCCGCTTCTTTTACCGGAAGGATGCCCAGCCGGTACAGGATCCAGAAGACCGGCTCCTCCACACGTACGGTCTCCGGATCTTCATCCAGCATATAGCAGTCCCCGTCGTATGCGGCTTTTTGCTCCTGCGGCTTTGCGTTCAGCGCGGATACTGCAAAAAAGGAATGCGTCGGAAAGCATTCGTTTAGTTTATTACACAAAATCTCTGTCTTGTTCCGGTTTAGCTGCGTCAGGAGCCGCCGCACTTCCATATCCGTAGCCGCAAATGCTTTGAGCGGGATCTCATGGTCCGGATAGTTCTGATAACTGATATTGGAAAACAGGGCAGAACGGTAATCCAGCACTTCGGTCTGCGTATCGCTTTTGGACAGGATGACTGCCAGCGGAATGCTGCTCCGCCCTTCTTTATTTTCCGATGTTACAAACGCGTTCCACATCGCCGCTATGACTTTATCCGGACTGTGCGCTTCTTTTTCAAATTCTCCATCTTTTGTCAGACTGCCCAGAAACTGCTCCGGATCGATCATAAACAAAATCCCGTCCGAATTGCGGATAAACGGCCCATATTTTTCCATCTGGAGCGGCCGGACACAGTTTTCCCCTGCGATATCATAAAAGACAAGCGTATAAATCTGCTGCGTCTGATTGCATTTGACATTGAGCGCCAGTGGCGGCATCAGCCCGTCTGCCGCATTGCCCCGCGGCAGCGGGAGATCCTTTTGGATCTTATGGTATTCCAGAAACCGCTCTGCCTCCTCATACGTGCCTACGACCGTCAGCCCCGCCCTGACAAAAAATTCCTCGATCTGGTTCAGCAGCTGGGACAGATAGACCGTCTTGCCAGAGCTTGTAATTCCTACGATCGAGATATATTTCACCGGATACTTTCCAAACTCAGACGGCAGCACGTTATGACAGTGCGGGCAGATCCGTACTTTGGTAGCCGCCCCGAACGCATCTACCGCCCGGTAGATAAATCCGCTGGAATCCTCCTCATAAGTCCCGTGCAGATACCGGTCGCTGAGATTGTCAATGACCGGATAATCCCTGTAGCTGTTTTCCGGCTCACTGTTTGGATACTGGTTCCAAAATTCCTCATATTTTTCATCCGTTGCCATCTCGTATCCTTTTTTCAGTACAAACTCGTCTTCTTCCATCATACCTGCTTCAAAATCCTGTCCGACATACACGGTCATTGCCTTAAATGCCGCCTTCTGCGGACTAAACAGCTGAAAGCAGAACGGACACCTGCAGTCTGCCATCTCCATTCCGGACTCACTCCTTCCTATTTTAAATGGGCTATGCTGTAGTATTTTTTATATGCTTCCTGCACACGGATGCTGACACCGGACTTTTTGGGGATCCGGATCGTCAGCTCCCTGCCCAGACAGGACTGCGGCAGCGGAATGTCACAGGACGCTCCTTCCACATGATACCGGAGCGAGCCATCCGCATAATCTTCCATCTGTGGCAACCGCAGCACACAGTATTTTTCTTTGGAAAAAGGCTTTGTATGATAACGGATATCGGCCCTGATTTTTACCGGAAAATAACAGGTATTGTACTCTGCCTCCGCCGGAAAAACGCGAAGACCGTCCTCCATGACGCAGGCATATACGCGTATTCCATACGGGCGGTCTTTTTTCAGCTCACTGGCCGGAAATGAAAACGACCTGCCTTCCCGCTGAAACTCTGCCTTGCGGATATACGCCAGCCGGCAGCGCGCATCAGCGCCGGCCGGCTGGAATCTCTTTGTCTGTCCCGTCAGCTGCGCATCGTCATATCCCGCGTCAGCCAGCTGCGCGCAGACCGCTTCCAGATCAAATTTCTGCCGTCCGTCATATATAAAAACAAGAAAATCAGACGCCTCTTTATATCTCCAGCGGAGCCGGATATTTCCTGCCTCTCTGCTGTACGTCAGTTCCCGCACGATATGGTCGCGGGTCATTGGTTCTATGATCATACTGCTCCTTTATCCTGAATCATATTCTTACGGTCTGTTACCCTTTATCTGTATACAGTTCACTTCTGCCGGCAAGATACAGATGCAGCTGCTGTGGTTTTAAGATCTCATAGATTTCCAGCTGCTCGATGCAGTCTGTTCGGCTTAAGTCAAACAGCACATATGCGCCATGCTCCGCCTGCTCCAGCGTTTTCGCATAATCCGCCCGTGCATTGACCATATAAAAGCATCCTGCCTGCGTCATCGGTATCTCGATACTGTTTTTTAGTCTCCTGCTGCCCTCCAGCTTTTTCCGGAGCTCTTTTTCCACAAATGCGTGCCGCTGCTTCTCATCCATACCGTCCATCCGGTAATCGACCTCCTGCTCAAAGTCACAGTCATAGACCGTTTCTCCAATCAGACCCAGATAAATGTCCCAGATATCCCTGAGCAGATCCTGCTTTTTACTGGTCACGCAAAAAACAGATTCCCATCCGGACCGGGCTGCATATTCCGCCGCGATTCCACTGTAAAATTTCTCCACAGACTCCGACTCATCACCGGTTATGATACATTCGTGACGGATTTCCTTTTCGCACGCGGCATACATATCCCGGAAATCCAGCGCATATGTTATCAGCCGGTGCATCTGGTCAGCTGTCACCTGCTTCATTTTCCTGTAATAAATCCGTCTGCACTCATAAACTCCCTGCCTGTGCAGTCTGGCGCAGACTCCACGCCCCGGCCCCATGCCTGCAGGCTGATACTCTGCTGACAGAATGCTGTTCAGCTGGTCGGGATGCTCATGGAAATATAACAGCTCAAAATAAGTAAACCGCGACTGGAGAAGCTGAAAGATCTCTTCCCTGCACTGCTGCATTTCTTTTTCATCTGATAAAAAATCCTCTGCCGGCTCCAGATACTGTCTGTTTAAAAATTCTCCTGCCGCACCCATCGTAAGCGCATTCGCATCATCCATCGTCAGATTCGGACTTTTTATAAACCTGCGGTATTCCTGTACGCCCGCAAACGGCAGATAGCTCCAGTCTGTTTCTAACGGCAGCTTCGGACAGATTTTCTTTTGAAACAGCTCCTCCAGAAATGCGAAGCCATAATAGCGGTCCATCTGGAGCTTTTCAGAAATCTCACTGACCGGCAGTTCCCGATACTGCTGCTTCTGCGCGTTGCGGTAGATTTCCTGCAGCAGCGTCCGCAAAGATACTGCCGCGATCTCTTCTACCGGCTTCGTCACAAGTGCATAAGAAACTGTCCGGAATCCGCCGGACAGCCGGTCCGCGGCGCCGTTTCCTTCCATCCGGCTGCCTCCCAGCAGCATGATATCCGCCGCCAGCCGGTAGTTCTGCCAGATTCTGGCATCCCCGATCATCTGACCAGACTGCAGATAATTGCTCAGCAGCCAGACCGTTCCCATACACGCACACGTACCGCTTTTTGCAACCAGATACTGCAGCAGCGCATCCGACGCTTCCACACGCCCTGCACCCGGACGCTGGTCGAGCATCAGATACAGCGCCTTTTGTTCGTCGGACTGCAGCGCGTTGGACGTCTGCAGATACAGATCCGCATACTGTGTACCATTCTCTTCAGAAGCATCCAGAAGATACTCCATTTTTATCATCGTCCGTCTGGAAAAGATTTTTTCCTCCGTCTCCAGCATCGTCACAATCGCGTGATTCAGCGCTTCCGTCCAGTCCACGCCCGCTGCCTGCCAGACATATCCGTCCCACGCAGCTGTCTGCACTTCCTGTTCATTCGTATTCTGTACAGCTGCCTGTAATTCCTGTCCGGATGCTGTCTGCACTTCCGGCTCTTTCTGCACTTGCACCTGTACAGGATAAAAGCACTGCCAGCCGTCGTCTGTTTTTACTACATTTATATATTGTAAAAAGCGGGCGTTGTTCCAGTTATCCTCCAGTGTAGCCTTCACATGCTTTGCATGGCATCTGCTTTTCGTGCCGAGCATGATCAGGACGGTCGGGCAGAGCGCCACATTACCGCCTGTTTCCCCGTGCTGTTTTTCATTTAACCTGCGGACGCAGCTTTCCAGCAGCTGTTTTCCGTTTTGAAATATCTTATTCTGATTCTGCTGCATGTTTTCCTTTTCTCCATGTTGTTGCGCATACTGCTGCCCGGTGTCTTCCGCATATTGAAGGTGAAGCTTTCCCGTGTCTTCTGCATATGAAGTTTAAAGCTTTCCTGTATCTTCTGCATATGAAGTTTAAAACTTTCCTGTATCTTCTGCATATGAAGTTTAAAGCTTTCCCATTATATCTTCTGCATATGAAGTTTAAAGCTTTCCCATTATATCTTCTGCATATGAAGTTTAAAGCTTTCCTGTATCTTCTACATATTAAGCTTAAAGCTTTCCAGTGTTTTCATAAAGTCCCTGTAAAAAGTCTCAATCTCTTCATGTAAGGGATCCAGTTCGTCATAAATACCCAGATATCCCTGTATTTTTTTCGGCATGGCTGCTTCCAGCGCATCCACAGTCTCCTGTACCTGACTGGAATCTTCCTCATCCAGCAGCTGTCTGGTACGGCTGTTGATTTTTTCTTTCAGCGCTTCGTCCAGTGTACTGTAAGTCAGAAATGCCTGATAGGCGCCGGACTGGCCGTATTTCATACTGCTGTTCTGAAGTTCGATGCTTTTTTCCATTCCGAACTCTTCGTAATGAAATACGATTTTTCTGCCATACGCAATCGCACCGGTAAACAACGCATTGAAAAAATCATTTTTTCCTCTTTTTTCTGCCACGGTATCCTGCAGCAGCTGCTCCAGCCGGCTGATCTGACGGTCCGCTTCCAGCCTCTTCTGCAACTCGGTATGGACCATTTCATGCAAGACCGGAGCCTGCAGATAAAAGTCCAGCATGACCTGCCTTTCGCTGCCTGCTACCGTATTCAGATATTCGATCCGCAGTCTGGAGGCATTTTTCACTTCTGATTCCAGTCTTTGTCTGATCTGAGGGAGTATCTCCTGTATTTTTTTCGGATTGGTCCTGCCATCGGACTCGACTCCGCCCATCAGCCGGACCCAGGATGCAACGTCCAGATTCAGCGTTCTGAGAATATGCCAGTTCATAAATTCATCTTTTACAACGACTCCAACCGCCTCTGCCTGTTCAAATTCCTGCAGCAGCGCCTGATTCCGCTGCGCGATCCGCTCTATCGGCAGATCGATTTTAAAACTCTCCGGAACCGGGGACGGCAGTCTGTTCCAGTTGACATCTCCGCGCTCAAACAGATGGCGGCCTGCTTTTTTATCATCCTCATAGGCACGCTGCAGCTCCATAATGCCCTGATAGGCAAAAATAGGTATGCCGCTGTAAAACCGCATCATGGACAGCTTGTCTGTAATATGGGATTCCCGTACGGTAAACTCTTTCTCCCGGTCGGTAAAATTTTTCGCCGCGGTTTTCATCTCTGCCGCGTCAAACGGTACAGTCAGGTAGCTGTGTATGCCCATGCTGTTTTTATACATCGGATTTTTCCAGAATAACGGCGTGGAATCCCTGCCCAGTTTGTCTTTGATAATTTCCTTTTCTACCGCTTCCGCAAGCAGAGCCGGATTATCCACACGGAATTTTTCTTTCAGGTAATCCGTCATGGTCCGTCTGGTCGCGCTCTCAAACTCCTGCAAAATAAAATCTGAAATCAGCTTGCGGATCTCGTTTTCATCCTGATTGATCCATGCCCTGCAGTGCTCAGACAGGGTCATCATCAGATGATACAGCGTCTGGCCAAGATCATGCTCCTTCATCTCCTGCTCCAGACTTTCTTTCACATCCGGTATGGACAGTATTTTCCATGTGTATAGATGGTCCTGTACCCCTCTTTGCGACAGGACGGTTTTATTGACCTCAAAGGTCTCCCGCAGGGTATCCATGACGTTCATAAGAATCCGGAACAGATTCTGGTGCAGCCTGCGCAGCTGCCGTTTGTACTCCTGCAGCACCATGTCCATATTTTTATACAGTTCTATCCGGTAACGGCTCATATACAGCTGTCCCAGCGCCTGCAGATAGTTCTCCATCCTGGACTTTTTGTTCAGGAAATTCGTGTTTTCCATCTTGCGCTTTGCTTCGCGGTATTCATCCTCGCGCTGTCCGGTCTGGCTGAGCTCATGGGCAAGCAGTTCTTCATTCTTCTTTAAAAACCCATCTGCCGCGTGGATCAGATTCTGGTTATCTCCTCCAGCCAGCATCCGCCCCGCATAAATCGGACCATAATCCAGCCTTGTGGCAAAGGAATCAAACAGGCCCCGATACGTCCTGCTGATTAAGGAAGTGCCTGGCCCTGGAACCATAAATTCATCCATTTCCTGTATCAGAGCCTTCGCATGATCTTCCATCACACCGGCATTGTCTGCCAGAAACTGTTCCGCCCGTTTCACAAACGCATGATCGCCACCCTGCTCATACATTTTGGCGTCATAAGCCTTGCCAAAGGTAAGCGACGCCGTGCATCCGTGTGTCAGCTCTTTTTGGATATCCTCATACTGGAGCCGCATTTTCGTCAGAAACTCATCCCGTTCCTTTTCCACCGGCACTTTCTGATACATCGGCTGGTAGCTTTCAAAAAGCAGGCATCCCAGATAAGTCGCGATCTCAGACAGCGGCATCTCCGCAACCGACGCGCCCAGAATATTATAATCCACATTTGCGCCATGCTGTACATGAATGCCTTCCTTCATGGAGTTGAGATTGGCAATATGGCTCTGCAGGGTAAACCCGCTGGTCTCCTTTGCCAGAAAGCTGATAATATAATCCGTGACAACTCCCATCGCATACTGATACCCGTTCTGCACACGGTTTCCCGAAGCATCCGTAGTCGAGATCAGATAACACAGATCCACCGGACTCATCGCGGAATCTACCGTCATAAATCCATAATTCATCCGGAAGCTGTCTTTATTTTTTCCAAAATTCATACAGTAATCCAGCTCCTGCAGGGACGCATAGCCATTTACCTTAATATAAGCCGATATCAGCGGATTTTCCTGAATCACCGGCACGGACAGATTCACATCCGGCAGGAAAAAATATCCGCTGACCCGCGCATCCTGCTTGCCGATCTGTCTTAAGATCGCCCGCACCAGATAGCAGACGTCCAGAAAAATGCCGCTGCCTGTCCCTCCAGACAGTCCTGCGCAGATATGAATATCCAGTTCTCCGGTTCTGGCTGCAACCAGCGCGCTTTCTATTATGGATTTTATCTTTGCAAACAGCGCCTGCCCCTTATCCACCAGCAGAAATCTGCCGACCTGCCGGATACCTCCCGCCCCTTTGCTGGCCTCATCAATGGAAATATTCTCATAGTCCAGCCAGTACAGCTCCGGCCTTGTCTTTAAGATCTCTTTCGCTTCAAACGTGCTCTTAATCGAGCTGTTGGAAAGCGCAAAAAACTCTGTACTTTTATCAATATCGGAAATATTGGAAGTCCGCGGTATCTGCGAATCATCCGCATCGATAATCAGATACCGGACCGCATCATATCTGGGAATCACCGCGTCGGTATCATCCGGCCGCAGCTGTTTGTATACTTCCTGTTTTAATTTGATCACCGCATCTGCGCCGGTTCCTCCAAGGCCCAGAATCACCGATGCCCCTTCCTGTCTGTCAGACTGTCTGCCGCGGTCAATAATCCCACCGCCGGCATCGATCAGCAGCTGTCCATATGTCGCCATAAATATTCTTCCTTTCTGATCACCCAAAATGCTCCCCGTTTTCTGCGGCTTATACAGTACAGCCGTAGATATTCAAATATCCCGTAAAACAATTTTTTCAATATGATTCTGTCAATACCGTACCATTCATACGATTCTGCCGATACGATACTGTTCATACAGTTCTGTCAGTCCTGATACGGCAGATACGTAATCCGCATTCCATCCGCAAAATCAGCATCACCGCTAATCGTTACTTCTATTCCTGCACGGATACGGATTTTCTTTTTCTTCTGTCCCCCATCCTGATCGGAATAATACCCGTCTGCCGATATGAGATAAATCCAGCTGTTTTTCTCTCCCGCAGTCAGATAGCACTTGTCCAGCCGGATCCCGATATCCTGCGACGGATGAATCTGTCTTGCCAGATACATCCTGCCTTTTTCCCCATCAAATGTAACCGGCAGATCCGTGCCATCTTCTCCAAAGGTCAGAATCTGAACCGTGCCCCGCACAATGCTCAGATAAGAACGGATCAGCGGCAGGCACACAATCAACGCTGCCAGCAGCAATACCAGAATAACTGCCAGCACAATCCATCCGGTCACAGAAGTAGTCTGAATCTGTATCCTGGCCTGTGCAGATGCCCCGGCCTGATCAACCGCTTCTACCGTCAGACTGCCGCTGCCGCAGGAGCGGATCTTTATTTTTAATTCGGAACCATCCGCAATCTGTACCTGCCCTTTTTCAAACTCCGAATCCGCAATCCGAAACTCCAGACTGCTGTCCTGCGCATCTTTTGCAAGTGTGTTCAGATCCAGCGTATACAGCTTTCTGGAAAACAGATGGATCTTTTTGTCAATTACGACCGGATCCTGCTTCCACTCCGGAGGCGTATTGGCTTTTTGCACCTTCAGGGTATTAGACCTTACTTTCATATCCTCGATCTCACAAAATGCCTGCACTTTGTATTTTCCATAGCCTTCTGTTTCAAACTGACCGCTGCAGCATGTCCCATCTGCCGCCAGCTCCAGCTTCCTGGTATCCCCGGTGGACGGATCGGTAATGACGGCCCAGAACGGATACTGCTGGTAGACCTTTTCATTCGGCACAGCCTCCCCTTCATTTGCCGCCTGTACGGTAAGCTCCCACTGGACCTTCTGTCCGCTGGACTGCAGTTCCTTGTGCTGCAGCTTTAGTGACAGATCGGTATTATAAACCATGTCTATTTTGACCTGATCCCTGCGCGCTCCACGCACTACAAGCTCCCAGTCCCCAGGCTCCGGCTTTTCGATTTTAATCACGGTAAACGTCTTTGCCTGAATGACCATATCATCCAGCTCTGCCCTCGTATACCCATACCCCTGCGGATGAAAAAGGTTGTAGGTCGTATCCGGATTCAGCGTATTGATAATAATATTCGCTTCCTTCACGCCTATGACCGGAATCGAAAACGGTACTTTTAATTCCCCGCTTTTCGGTATTTTCGTATCGACGAGATTCATCGTCTTTGTAGAATAGATAATATTGTAAAACTGATTAAATACATCCTTGAGATCCTTCGCCCGCTTTACTTCCACGCAGGTACCGCCTGTCGCATCCGAGATCTCCTGCAGCTCTTCTTTCTTTGCCCTGCCATTAGCGTTGAGGCAGACCGCGTGCACGCTGATCTCTTTTTGTCTGGCATAATCAATCGCTGCCGCCTTGCGGTGCGCGGACTCCGCCAGCTTTGCACCCGTCCGGTCTTTAGGCAGATCCGTATTCCCATCCGACAACAGAATAATCGCAGACGGCAGATCCGGACTGCCGGACTGTTTGAGCATCCGCACGGCTTCCAGCAGCGCGCTGCCGATATCCGTATCGCCATTGCTGACCGCTTTGCGGACTTTCCCTGACAGCTCACTCTTATCTGCTTTGCCATGAATCGGGACAAGCTCCTGCTTTAAAATAACCGCATCGTCAAAAACGACTGCACCCATATAATTGCCGGATTCCGTTGAAAGACCCAGAAACAGCTCCAATGCCTCAAACCGCAGCTGGTCCTTATCCGTCGTATACATAGAACCGCTGCCATCCAGTACAAATACGACATTCATATTGTTCACGCCGCCTGCTCCGGATGCAGACACGGTCCCGGCCGGCCATGCCAGTATCTGCAATACGGCAGATAACAGCAGCACAAAGACTGCTTTCCTTATAGTTTTCATACCTCTGGCCCCCTATCTTTCTCTTTGTGTAACCACTGTGGGATCTGTATCTGTATGTGTCTGTATTTCTGTTTGCTGATTCATTGGTGTGACGATCCCGGCGCCGGCATCCTGATATTTTTCCTGCCGCAGCAGCAGGCCACAGACGATCGTGGCGGCGCAAAGCGCTACCAGTCCGATATCCATAAGAAGTGCAGCTGTTTTGGAAGTTATCTTTTTTCCAAATACCAGCCATATAAAAAACAACAGAGCGAGAGAACAGCCCATGATAAGTAAAATGATTTCTGTCATTTGTCTGATCACGTCCTTTTTCTTTTCTGTTAATGATATCATACCTTTTGAGTGTTGTAAACATGAGTTGGGCGTTTCGCGCAAAATCGCCCCTCACTCCTGAATCATGTTCTCACGGTCTTTGCAGCGGAGTGCAAAGACCTGCCTGAACTGTTAGACTGTTTTTCTAAAAAAATCATAAATTCATTGTTATATCTTTCCAAAACCGATATACTATAAAAATATAGTATTCACAGCCCATGAAAAGGAGCAGCTTCATGAAAAATTCATCCATTTATTACAGCGTAGGACCTCTGTTATACTGTCCTGCTAACCGGGAAACGATTGCGCCGTCTGTCATACAGCAACAGTTTGGCACCCGGTTTTCCTTATCCCTGTGTCTGGAAGATACAATTAGTGACCAGCATGTAGAAGCAGCGGAGCACACGCTTGCCGCATCCCTCCATAAAATCCGGCACGCAGCGGAGTATGCTTCTTTTTATCTTCCTAAAATCTTTATCCGGGTACGCTGCCCGCAGCAGATTCAGCGGATGATCGCTCTGTCTGGCAGCAGCCGGAAGCTGATCTTTGGATTTATCATCCCGAAATTTTCACCTGAAAACGCGGATGCTTACATACAGGCCGTCATGGCTGCCAACGAACAGTCTGACCAGCCGGTTTACCTGATGCCCATTTATGAAAGCGCCTGCATCGTCGATCTGCGCACCCGTATTGATACACTCTATCAGCTCAGGGAAAAGCTTGCTGCGGTAGAAGATCGCGTACTGAATATCCGCGTCGGCGGAAACGATCTGTGTCATCTGTTTTCCTTCCGGCGCCATGAAAATGAATCGATTCATAAAATCCGTCCGGTTTCCGATATTTTTTCGGACATTCTGACTGTTTACGGCATGGATTATGTCGTATCTGGTCCGGTATGGGAATATTACAATGGTGAAGGATGGGAAGCAGGTCTTCGCAAGGAGCTTGCCGATGATAAGCTGTGCGGATTTATCGGAAAAACAGTCATCCACCCAAACCAGATCGAAGTCGTTAACCGCGCGTACCGCGTCACGCAAAAAGACTATGACGATGCATACAGCATTTTAAACTGGGACCACACATCCACCCGTGATGTATCCGCAAACCCTTCCAGGGAACGCATGAATGAGAAAAAAACGCACACAAACTGGGCCAGGCAGACTTTATGGCTGTCAGAAGTCTACGGCATAGAGTAGTCAGACATCCCCCATCTTTTTTATCAGCCCGCAGCACTTATAATGCTGCAGCGGGTAGCAGACCACCGGAACATTTTTTTCCTCTGCCAGCCGGAAAATATGCATAAGCGCAGCATCGGATTTCCAGCGTTCATCTACAAGCACCTTCCACGGAACACGTCTTAGCAGAACCCTTGTCGTTTCCCCGATGCCCGGCTTGATCAGATGAATGTCCGTAATCCCAAATGCCTGCGCAACCGCATGCACTTCTTCCAGTCCGGTCCCTGGCACAGCTGCTTTTTCATTTCCTGCTTCCAGTCCTGCAGCATCTGTTTCTGTCCGTAATGCTTCCGGCTTTTCAAAATATTTTTCAATCTCACGGATAAATGCGTAAGACAAATCGGACGATTCCAGTTCCCCATAATAAACCGCGCCATGAAAATCATGTTCTCCAATCACATCACTTCTTAAAAACGTCCGGCTGATCAGACCGGATACCGTACAGTTCAGGCAGGAACTCGGAATCAGCAGATCTTCCCGCGTCCCATATAATCCGGTCACGTTAGCAGGATCCGCCAGTACCGCAATCTCCGGCGATACCCCTGCATAAGCAGCCATTTCTTTTTTTAGTTCATCTGCTATCGCACCTTTTCCAATCCATCCATCCACAAACAGCAGCTGCTGCGGCTCATACCGCTGCAGCAGATAGTGCATGGCATTGTTATCGATCCCCCTCCCCCTGATAATCGAAACCGCATAATGCGGCAGCTCCAGCTGATAATTCTGCCTGATATACCGTTTCAGCAGGATTCCCGCCGGAATCCCTGCACGGGCCAGTGAGACAGGCACTACCCCACGCCCTCTTTTCTTTAAAATCTTTTCTGCCAGACTGGCCACTGCTGCCGCTGTCGGCAACGCATAGATCCGCAGTGCCTGCTCATATACCTGCATATATGTTTCTGTCGGAACATACTCTTTTGGCAGCATTTCACAATAATGCCTGCCGGACTGTATGAGCCGCTCCCGTTCTTCTGCCGGCTGCGGTTCAACAAGTCCTGTAATATCTTTTAACAGTAAAACTACGTCTTCCTTTTTATAAGAACTTTTCAAATCAACACCACCTGACAATTACTATTTTGTCGTTTTTTACAGCAACAGCCTGTATGAGCGCATCCAGACCTGTCCGGTCCTCACAGGAAGCATCTGTTATGATAAAAACCATATCATACGTACCAATATCATATACAAAAGTCCGTCTGTGAGGATCATACAGGCTGGGAAGCTCATACCGTACATGCAGCGGATATTCTGCTTCTTTATATACTTCAGCCGGGCTCCTCGTTGTCGCATGAAACCAGACCTGAACGCCTGCCTGCGCCATCCTGTCTGCCGCATACATCGCCGGATACATAAATTCCTCCGTACCTAATACAAGAATCCTGCCCGCCAGCGGCTCCTGCAGGCGTCTTTCTATTTCCCGGTACAGTTTTTCACACGCATTCTGATATGCATCTGCAGATACCAGCCTTCTCGCATCCATGCAGCCGATGATCTTAATTTCTGCCAGCGCAGGATGTTCTGACGCATGCACTGCCTCCTGGTTCTCCCACACCGCACCAGACTTTTCCCGCATCAGACTGACCGAATCCCCTTTCCGGACATAGTTTTGCAAAGCTGCAGAATAATCCTCCTGTCCCGTCTTTACAAGTGCATACAGACAGATACCGCGCTCTTTAAAAACCTCCAGCGACGTCTCATCCATGCCGTTAAGAATCGAAGCCACTGCATACTCCGCCTGACCCGGATATTCCTGTTCCAGCGCATCCACAAGATTCAGGATCGTATGTCCCGTCGTCACTTCATCCTCGGCAAACACAACACGCTCAATCCCAGGCATCACCTGGTCCAGATCCTCCTTTACCAGTCTCTGCTGCGTGGCATGACTATGCTCCTCCGAAAAACAGATATACGAAACGCCAGCAATCTCTTCCCGCGTCGTCTGTATATAATAAGCGCCTGATTTTACTGCCACAACCGCACCGATCGCTGTCGCCGTCTCTGCAAATCCAATGACAAGAATCTTTTTGCCGGCATTGCTTTCCCTCAGGCAGTCCGCCAGCTGCCCGAACATATCAAGCGCTTTCGCTGGTTCTACCGGAATATGTTTTCCCTGCAGACGGTTGATGACCAGGTAATTTCTCTTTTTGTTATTTTCTCTTTTTGCGATCCTGATCAGATCTGTATTCTGGTTTATCATAAACTACTCCATTTCTTTTTACTGGCTGCAAATTTGCAGTGTCTTCTTATTAAATTTTATACAAATAACAAAGATTTTCAAGCTTCTTCTGTTACTTTTTTGATTTATGTGTTACGTTTTGGCTATCCGGAGGCTGGATGAGGGAAGCGGCCCTGTTTAGCTTGTCCTTTACGCTTTGGGTACTGGTAGCGGAAAAGTGTATGCCGGCTAAATATCACGTTTTATCAATCATGCCATAGATGAAACTATGGAGAGAGACAACTCTGTCTTGCCAGATAATACAAACTCATCTGATTCTGAATAGCGCATAATTAAGCATAACTAATAAGGGTAAACACTTAATAATATAGAATTGTGAAATAATGTCAAACATATGACAGACAAAAAAGACTCTTGCAATCAAATTCAAGATATGCTATATTATAGACAATTAAAGGAGCAACCGCCCACAAAGTGGTTGACCTCCCAGCATGCTATATAAGCCTACCCGACTGCCAAGTACAAGGTAGGCTTATTTATTTTCGCTTGTTGTTCCTATCTATGTAGGC
>CANTHI010000007.1 GCA_947653505.1 uncultured Eubacterium sp. | reverse complement strand
AGTTTGCCATTCCGTAGCGTTCCAATACGTCCTCACACTGGCTGCCTGTAAAATGAATCCAGTAAATTTCCGGCCTGTCTTTCGCATAATAGTGATACTGCTGCGGTTCCATAGGACGGTATAAAATCACATGTCCTGCAGGCAGCCTGGTCCATTTCTGGTCCAGACAAAAGTGTCCGGCGCCTTTATATACGTAGATGATCTGGTAATCCAGCCGTCCGTTTTCACGGTTTAGAAAATAATCCTGTTCTGAAAAAGTCTGTTTTCCACAGCAGTTTACCATAATGGCAACGCTTTCATCACAAAATCCCAGCACGTTTCTCCTGTCGCGCAAATGTCCGCTGATGTTAATCATAATTTCCCCCTTCCGCCGCCTGCGCGGCATACATCCTCTGCCTTCCTGATTTTTGTAGGATATCATATAAAAGCAGAAAAGTCCATATGAAAAACAAATATCGCAATGGAACCGGCGCCATTGTTTTTGTACCATAGAATTGCAGGAACAACAGACAGGCACTATCTGACCGGAAAGGAGGCAGCGTGATATATCTGTGGTCCGTCTGTAAAATCTGATAAGAAAGGAGAATCCATATTGAAAAAACAGGTTATTTTAATTATGACAGATACTACATGTAAGGAAATGCTTGGATGCTATGGGGACAAACGCATGCATACGCCCAATCTGGACGCCCTGGCAGCGGAAGGAATCCGCTACGAAAATGCATATACCTGCCAGCCGGTATGCGGACCTGCACGCAGCGCTATCTTTACAGGACTGTTTCCGCATGAAAATGGAATGATTGCAAATGGCGCTTCTCTGGGCGCTGATGTAAAGACTATCGGGCAGCGTCTGACAAACTGCGGCATTTCCTGCGGCTACATTGGAAAATGGCATCTGGACGGGGGAGATTATTTCGGACTTGGCACATGTCCGGATGGATGGGATGCTGATTACTGGTATGATATGAAAAACTACTTAGAGGAGCTGAACCTGAGCGAGCGGGTCCGTTCCAGACAGTCCTCCGAGGCTTTTTCCCCTGATTTCACGGAAGAGTTTACCTACGCGCACCGCTGCACAGACCGGGCCATCCGCTATCTTAAGCAGCATGACAGGCAGGATTTTTTTCTTACGGTATCGTATGACGAGCCGCATGCGCCGTCGCTGTGCCCTTCCCCTTATAACACGATGTATGCTGATTTTAAGTTTGACCCGTCACCCCGTTTTACGGATGAACTGAAAGACAAACCGCTGATGCAGAGGCTTTGGGCCGGCAGTTATTTAAACGTCCCCGAAAGCAGTCTGAGAAATCCCTCAGACGCCCTGACTCTGCTGTTTGGATGCAATTCCTTTGTCGACTACGAAATAGGGCGGATTCTGGAGCTGGTCCGCAGCAGATTTCCAGACGCGCTTGTCCTGTTTACCTCGGATCACGGGGATATGCTGGGGGCGCACAGACTGTATTCCAAAAATGCGGCTGTATACCGGGAAGTGGCCAATGTCCCCCTGATTATAAGCGGCGGTGAAAAAGGAAAGGTCGTAAACGCTCCCGCTTCACACATTGACATCGTTCCTACGATACTGGATTATTTTGGCATTCCGGTTCCAAAACAGCTGTCAGGCTGCAGCATGCTGCCGCAGATATACGATGCTGGAAAAACGATCCATGAAGCGGTATTTATGGAATTTACAAGATATGAAACGGATCATGACGGATTCGGCGGGCTGCAGCTTATGCGGGCTGTCATCTCTGAGCACTACAAGCTGGCCATCCATCTGCTCGATCAGGATGAATTTTATGATCTGACAACAGATCCATGTGAAACGAAAAACCGCATCCAGGACCCGTCGTACCTGCCTGTCATCAAAGCACACCACCGGCTGTTAATCCGTCACATGAACGATACCAGAGATCCTTACCGCGGCTACCAGTGGTCTGCAAGGCCCTGGAACAGGGAATTTACCCCGTGCTGGGACAACGAGGGCTACACCAGACAACGGGAACCGGACGGTTATGAACCGGTACAGCTGGATTACGATACAGGACTTCCGATCACCTGTGCAGTCCGCAAAAAATATTTATATGAATTGGAGGAACAAAGCTATGGCCCGGACGAAATCTAACCTGAAAAAAGACCGTTACCGAACCCATGCATGGTGCTGGCTGTTTATGCTGCCTGCAGTGGGGTTTTACATCCTGTTTCAGGGCTACCCGATCATTTGCAGTATCCAGTATTCTTTGCTGGACTGGTCAGGAATGACCTCAGACGCGTCGTTCGTCGGTCTGGCCAATTATAAGGAGCTGATGCGGGACAATCTGTTCTGGAACGCGTTTTTTAACAGCTTCCGGTATATGATTATGATCGTTCCACTGGAGCTGGCTGTTTCGCTGTTTCTGGCTTATATGCTGAATAATGAACGGCTGAAGGGACGTGCGGTATACCGGACCATGTATTTTATTCCGGTTATCACGACCGCGTCTGTTATCGGTATTATCATGATCTTTCTGCTAGGCGTGCAGGGTCCCGTAAACCACCTGCTCACTACGCTGCACATTCTGGATCAGCCGGTTAATTTTCTGGGAGATGCAAAAGCGGCCATGCCGACGCTTGTCATTATCTCGCTCTGGAAAGACTGCGGTACTTATATGATCTACTGGCTTGCAGGGCTGCAGGGAGTGTCACAGGACGTATATGAGGCTGCCACGATCGACGGTGCTGGCAGAGGCCGGACATTTTTTCATATTGTACTCCCACTGATTGCACCGACGGGCGGCATCATCGCTATTTTGTGCACGATCAACTCCCTGAAGGTATTTGATATTGTAAAGACTATGACAGAGGGCGGACCTTTTTATGCAACGGATGTGATTGCCACATATGTATACCGGAATGCGTTTTCGAGTGAGATTGGTATGCCAAGACTCGGCTATGCAAGCGCGGCAGCGATGTTCTTTGGCATCGTTATTATCATCATCGGACTTGTCTTAAATTCTGTCAAAAGCCGTCTGAATAAGCGCGCACAAATGTAAGGAGGAAGACCTATGAATGGAGAAAAAACAGTCCGGGTTACAAAAAAAGCCATTACGCATCTTTTGCTGGCAGGCATTGGATTTATCTGGATCTATCCTTTTATCTGGATGATATCTGCATCCTTTAAGAGCCAGTCCGAGTTCTTTGAAAACCGTCTGGGGCTGATTCCGGAGTCAGCGACGCTGGAAAATGTGATCCGCATCTGGAACAAAGCAGATTTCGGGACGTATTTTATCAATACGGTCATTGTCACCGTCTGTTCTGTCATCATCGTATGGATTATGACCATGATGGCCGGATATGCGATGGGACGCTTCCGGTTTCCCGGCCGGAATCTGTGCATGGCGGTCTTTCTGGCAAGCATTGCCATCCCGCTTGTAAGCACGATCATTCCGACATATGAGGTCGTAAAAAGTATGCATCTGGTCGGAACCAAAACCGGACTTATTTTATCCCAGGCCGGCGGGGCGCATGTCATCTTTTTGCTGCTGTTTACCAGCTTTTTTGAATCTGTGCCGCGCGAGCTGGAAGAAGCTGCAAAAATGGACGGGTGCAATTTTTTCCAGACATTTTTCCATATTATGATGCCGTTGTGCAAACCAGTTGCGACGACCGTCGTCATTATGGAAACGATCTGGGCATGGAACGCATTTATGCTGCCACTTGTATTAACACTGAACTCCCCGGCTTCCCGTACACTTGCCGTAGGACTCTACGCGTTCAAGGGTGAAAATACGGTTGACTGGACCGGTATTGCCGCAGGCGGCACCATAGCCGTGATTCCGGTCATTATCCTGTTTATCTTTATGCAAAGACACTTTGTGGAAGGGATTGCAGGCGCTGTAAAGAGCTGATCCATCGCGGCAAAAAACACGCGGCAAAAACAATAACCTTTTCAAATCCCAAAAATATATGATCTGGAGGAAAACACGATGAAAAAACAAAGACTCAGTACCATCCTGCTGACTGCCGTACTTACCGTATCTGCGCTTGCAGGCTGCGGAGCCATGCCGTCAACGGGCGGACAGAAAAATGGAAACGAAACCACAACTGGAAATACGGATTCCAAAGATGCGGGCTCCCAAAATCCGGACTCTGAAAATTCAAATTCAAAAAATTCTGATTCTGATAAAGATACGGATAAGATTACGCTGCGTGTCGTAGACTGGAGTGACGGCTCCGCTGGCCAGAGGGAAGCCTTTCACAAAAAATTTATGGAAGAACATCCCAACATTAACATCGAATACACGATGCTCACGGTCGATCAGTTCAAAAATACAATTGTTACCATGATCAAATCCGGAGAAGGTCCGGACCTGTTTCCGATTCCGGTCGGGCTGACGCTGAATACAGCTGTTGCGGAAGGCTGGTACCAGCCGATGAATGACTATGTCACAGAAGACTTTGCAGAGCAGTTTGATCCGCTTTCCTTTGAAGAAGGTGTAACCCATATTGGAGATGACTGGTATACCGTTACGGAAGTTATGCCGACGATCCAGTGTCTGTTCTTTTACAACAAGGACGTATTAGATGAAGCTGGCGTTAGCAATATTCCTTCCACATACTCCGAATTTCGGGAAGCCTGCAGAAAAGTCACCGAATACGGCAAAGGCAGTACCTACGGTCTGGTCGATGGCGGAAAGCAGACCAACCGCATGGATGTTCTGGCACGTTCCCTTGCCGCGGCTGCTGGCGGTAAAATAGCTGCCACGACAAAAGTACTGACCGACAACGGCGCAGCTCCTTACGATACCAAAGAAATGAAACAGGCAATGGACCTGATTCAGGGACTGACTGATGACGGCAGCATCCATCCGGATACGGTCAATATCAGCGCACCGGAAGCCAGAGAGCTGTTCGCTCACGGGCAGGCTGCGTTTCTCTGTCGGGAGATGTGGTGTATCTCACAGTGGGACGCGGATTATCCGGATCTGAACTATGGCGTTATGCCGGTTCCGGTACCTGACGGCGTGAGCGATACGTATGTACAGGCCGGTGAGCTGTCCCCGTGGATGGGTATCTACAAGCAGTCCGCACACCCGCGGGAAGCGGCGGAATATTTAATGGCACTGTACAGCGAGGAATACGGCTATCAGCCAGGCTGTGTCGCAGACGGCACGTTTGTATCCGTCATCCCTTCGATCAATGAAGAATATATGTCCAATGAAATTATGAAGGACTATTATACGATCGCGGAAGAAACGTCCAGGATCGTTCCGACGATTGTCAAAAGAAATGAAAAGGCAAATGACCTTTATGCTGAGATCAAGGATGTGCAGCCAAGTCTGGGAGCTATTGTACAGGGGATTATTTCCAAAAGCATTGCGGAATATGATTCTTCTCTAAAGACCTTGGCAGAGGAATCCACGGCTGAGTGGAAACGGGCGTGTGAGGCTGTCGGTATGGATTTTGGGGAGCTGGAGTTTCCGAACTGGGATGTAAAAAAAGATTATACGGATGAAGATTATGGGAAACTGAATTAGGAAAAAACCAGCTGGGAGAGGAAAGCTGCCCCCGTCTGCTGTGTTCACGAATCACATTTTTCATAACATCGATATCAGCCTGCATGGCTTCAATCTGATTAATACCTGATGGATAGCGTTTAGATGTTCCTGTATAGCAAACTTCAATTTCCGCAAAGGTAACATATCATTTTCTAATGTCAGATTAATATCCCGCACATCTGCCTTTATAGGTTTTAATCTGGAATTTTTTGGACAGGAAAGCCCGGCGTTACAAGGCTTTCCTGTCCTGTTCCCAAAACGGCTCAGCTGCCCATCCGGCTTACGATAGCGGTAATCAGGCTCTTAAACTGTCCTGCCATCCGGTCTGCCGTTTCCTGCACCTCTTTATGGTCCAGCTGCTGTGCGGACATTCCGGCTGCCAGATTCGTAATGCAGGAAATGCCGCATACTTCCAGCCCCATATGCCGCGCGGCCATTGCTTCACACGCGGTACTCATTCCGACTGCATCCGCGCCCCAGCTGCGGCACATGCGTATTTCTGCGGGAGTTTCGTAGGCAGGGCCTGTGAGCTGGGCGTAGACGCCTTCCTGTAGGGAAATGCCCAGTCTGTCAGCCTCCTCCCGGATGATATTGCGCAGGGACGCACTGTATACCTCGCTCATATCCGGAAATCTGACACCCAGCCCGTCCAGATTTTCTCCAATCAGCGGATTTGGCACGCAGACTGCGATATGATCTTTGATCAGCATAAAATCGCCCGGTTTGTAATCAAAATGAATGCCGCCGGCGGCGTTTGTCAGGATCAGCTTTTCTGCTCCCAGCATGCCCATCAGACGTGTTGGCAGCACGACATCTGACATGGCGTAGCCCTCGTAGTAGTGGATTCTTCCCTGCATAATCACTACAGGCACTTCGTGGATATAGCCAAAGACAAACCTTCCTTTGTGACCTGCTACGGTTGAAACCGGAAATTCCTGAATTTCTGCGTAGTCAATGGTCTGTTCTATATGAATACTGTCTGCGTAGTCTCCAAGTCCGGAGCCTAAAATTAACGCTATTTTTGGAACAAACGCTGTCTTTTTCCGGACGCTTTCCAGACAGACGGTTAACTTTTTGTAAATTTCATTCATGCTTTAATCATTCCTTTCCGGGAGCTTATACAGTCTCATCCAGATCGATTTTTAACGAGACAATTTTTTTGAGCCGGACATACTGGTCCCTGCTGATGACGATTTTATTTCCCTCTTTGGTAATCAGACCTTCTTCTAAAAATTTTTTCACGCCTCTGCTGATGCTTTTGACACACAGTCCGGTCTCGTCTGCCAGATTTTGCCGGCTGCCCTTTAGGTACAGTGTTCCGTTCCTGCCGTATCGTTCAAAACGGTCTACAAACAGCATCGCAAGTCTGTCAGAACCCTGCAGAAACAAAAAGATTCTGCTGTTGCGGCTTTCTCTCAGTAAATATTCTCCGATCAGTTTTGCTGCGTATTTCATGGCACGGATATCCGAATACATCCATTTTTCAAATTTGGAACGCGACAGTTTGACCACCGTGCATTCGGTTATGGTACGGAGTGTTGTTTTGTACGAATCAGAATCCAGAATAAATTCCATACCTCCAAAGGCATAGAGATTGTCAAACTGCATGTAGTCGTATGGCGTACCGTAGACGCGGT
This sequence comes from uncultured Eubacterium sp., assembly GCA_947653505.1. Next base: position 12,758 of record CANTHI010000007.1, on the reverse strand, counting down.
AGTCGATGGCTTCGATAATGCCTCTGCCGATAAAAAAAATCGTATCCGCCGGTTCGCCTTCTCTGGCAAAGACCTCGCCTTTTTTCAGCTCGTCGATTTGCAGTGCATCCAGCAGCCACAGCGGCGCGCTTTTAAAATATTCCTGAAACTGCTCCTGTTTTTCTCTGTCAGCATTATTTAGAAATGGCAACGCGTCATATAAAGGCTTATGTTTCATGCTGATTCTCCTTTCGCTGCCGTACCGGTTACACGAAAGATTCCAGAAGGGAACTGCCGATCGTTCCCTGCGGCATGGCGGCGTCAAAGTTTTCTGCGACAGTTGCCCCGATGACCGCAAATGTATCCGCAGGCTCTAACGGACCGCCGTGTTTCATTTTTCTGGAATACGCAATGAGCGGGACGTATTCTCTCGTGTGGTCAGTACCTGTATAGGAAGGATCGTTTCCGTGATCTGCTGTTAAAAGAAGAAGGTCGTCCTCTTTTAAAGCATCGAGCAAAATACCGAGATTCTGATCAAATTTTTCGATTTCCTTTCCATAGCCTTCGACATTTCTGCGGTGCCCCCACAGGGCGTCAAAATCTACCAGATTTACAAAACAAAGTCCGTGAAAATGATCCCTGCAGATGTCAATTGTCTGTTCCATGCCATGTACGGAGCTGTCGGAATGGTATGTCTTTGTGATACCTTCCCCACAGAAAATATCGTTGATTTTCCCGACGCCGATGACGTCATAGCCAGCGTCTTTGAGCGCGTTTAGCACGGTCGGGCCGGTCGGCTTTAGGGCATAATCGTGGCGGTTGGATGTCCGTTTAAATTCCCCTTTCTTTTTGCCGGTGTAAGGTCTTGCAATTACGCGTCCGACTCTCCACTCGTCTTTCATCGTAATCTCCCTGGCGATCTCACAGCAGCGGTACAGATTATCCAGATCAAATGTTTCTTCGTTTCCGCAGATCTGCAGGACAGAATCCGCGGATGTATAGACGATCATGGCTCCGGTCCGGATTTCCTCTTCGCCGAGCTCTTCGATAATCTCCGTGCCGCTGGCGCTTTTGTTTCCAATGACCTTTTTGCCGCACTGTTTTTCCAGCTCCGCGATCAGCTCTGGCGGAAAGCCGGTGTCGGTAAAGGTCTGGAATGGTTTTTCGGTTTTGATCCCCATCATTTCCCAGTGCCCGGTCATCGTATCTTTTCCGTTGCTTGCTTCACCGACGCGCAGATAACGGCCTGCCGGCTGGCTGACGCCCTGCATGTTTCCGGCGGTGTGCAGATTCAGCATTCCCAGCTTCTGTAGATTCGGGATATCCAGTGTTCCCATTTTCTCCAGAATGTGTCCAAACGTATCTACTCCATGATCCCCGAACCGGGGCGCATCCGGCATGGCCCCGATTCCAAGGGAATCCAGTACAATGACAAAGATTCTCTGATATTTTTGCATCTGGTGTTCCCCTCACTTTCCGTTCATTTCCAGATTTGCTGGTCCGAATCCCTGCGGAAGCAGTTCTTCCAGCGTATATACATCATAATGGTCCGTTCCTGTGGCGAGTATAATCTGGAATTTTTTCGGATCGCAAAACTCCATCATAACCTGTCTGCAGACGCCGCACGGGGCCGCGTATCCGGTCAGAATGCCATCTTTTCCGCCTACGACACAGATAGCCTGAAACTCCCGCTCCCCTTCACTGACCGCTTTAAAAAATGCTGTCCGTTCTGCGCAGTTGGTCGGCGTATAGGCTGCGTTTTCAATATTGCAGCCGGTATAAAGCTTCCCGCTTTTGGACAAAAGCGCAGCGCCGACCCGGAAGCCGGAGTAAGGCGTATAGGAATACTGCAGCTGTCTGATCGCGAGCTGAATCATCTGCCGGATCAGATTCTGGTCCAGCTGGTTCTGGTCTGTCAGGTTCTGGTCTGTCAGGTTCTGATCCAGCTGGTTCTGGTTCGTCAGATTCTGATCCATCAGATTCTGATCCGCTATAGTCTGTTCCATTATATCCTGTTTCATCATAGTCTGTTCCATAAAGATCCCCCCCTGCAGATTAGTACCCGGAGGCCTGCTCTTTCTTTACGATTTTTATGATCCGGCTGGTTCCAAGACGGTCTGCGCCCAGCGTCAGAAACTGTCTGGCGTCGTCCAGAGAGGAAATGCCGCCGGCTGCCTTTATTTTTACACTTGGTCCGACATGCTCCGCGAACAGCTTTACATCCGCAAATGTTGCGCCGGATGTGGAAAATCCGGTTGATGTTTTGATATAATCCGCGCCGGATTTTGTGACCAGCTCACACATTTTTATTTTCTCTTCGTCAGTCAGAAGACAGGTCTCGATGATTACTTTTAAGATATGATCCCCGCATGCCGCTTTTAAGGTACGGATTTCTTCTTCGATCTGGTCATACTTTCTGTCTTTGAGCCAGCCGATATGAATGACCATATCGATTTCGGATGCTCCGTTTGCGATGGCGTCTTTTGTTTCAAATTCTTTTGTTTTTGTCGTCATATACCCGTTTGGAAAACCGATGACCGTACAGACCGGTATTTTTCCCTGCACATAGTCCGCTGCCTGTCTGACGTAAGCAGGCGGGATACAGATGGACGCGGTCTGATATTCTACCGCTTCGTCGCAGATCTGGCGGATTTCATCCCATGTTGCGGTCTGCTGTAATAAAGTATGATCTACATGTTTTAAAATTTCACTTTCATTTAATGAAATATTCATTTGGTATAACCTCCTGTGTTTTTATCCGGATACAGATTCATTCCGGACTGGTTCAGAAGCTTCTGCTGTTTTCTGATCTGGCTGGTTCAGAAGCTTCTGCCGTTTCCTGATCCTGCCGGATCAGACTGCGTATCGCTTCGATTGCTACCTGAATCGCGCGGTCTGTGTCGTGTACGACCGGATTGTCCAGTCCCAGCTTTTCCCGCTCCTGATTTGCGACTACGAGAAAGCAGGAGCCTGTCCGTACATGCAGGTAACTGGCCACGATAAACAAAGCTGCCGATTCCATTTCAGATGCGAGGCATCCGAGCCGCTTCCAAGCCTCCCATTTGTTCATCAGCTCATAGCTGACCGGCTTTGTCTCTGGCTCGTGCTGTCCGTAAAATGCATCCTTACATTGTACGATGCCGGTATGGAACGGATATTCTTTTTTTGCCGCAGCCGCAACCAGCGCATTCGTTACGCCCAGATCCGGTACTGCCGGAAATTCAATGGGTGCGTATTCCCTGCTCGTGCCTTCCATGCGGATGGCGCCTGTGGCGATGACAACATCCCCGCTTTTTACATCTGTCTGCATACCGCCGCAGGTACCGATGCGGATAAAGGTATCTGAGCCGCACCGGTACAGCTCTTCCATTGCGATGGATGCGGACGGCCCGCCGATGCCGGTAGAGGTTACGCTTACTTTTACCCCGTCCAGCGTCCCTGTATAGGTCACATATTCCCTGTTATCCGCAATCAGAACCGGATTGTCAAAATACTGCGCGATTTTCTCACACCGTTTTGGATCTCCCGGAAGAATGACATAACGGCCGGTTTCCCCATGCGCAACCTGGATATGATACTGTCTGGAGGCATCTTCAGAATAATTTTTCATATAAGGACTCCTTTTTATTTTTATTGTAACCGTTCAGACAACTTACGGAACGGTTACTTTTTTCGCAAATGTTTCAGTACCTGATTTTCTATACCTGATTTTCAGTACCTGATTTTCTATACCTGATTTTCAGTACTTAGCGCTGTCCTTTGTCGTAAGGGATTCCTTCTGCTTTTGGAGCTCTGGATTTTCCGGATACAAAGATCAGCACAATCAGCGAAATAATATAAGGCAGCATATTATAAACCGTGCTTGGCAGTTTTAGCGCCACCAGCGCGTCAAATCCCGTGTAGACATTGGACAACGCGCGGAACAGGCCGAATAGCAACGCTGCCAGACCGATATTGACAGGTCTCCACTGACCAAAGATCATAACTGCCAGAGCCAGAAATCCGAATCCGGCTACCCCGTTTTCAAATTTCCATTCGCTTACGCCTGCCGTAATGTACACCAGTCCGCCCAGTCCGCCCAGCGCACCGGAGATCAGCACGCCCGCATAGCGCATATGATAGACATTGATGCCTACGGAGTCTGCCGCCTGCGGATGCTCGCCGCAGGCACAGAGTCTGAGGCCGAATCTGGTTTTGTACAGTGTGACATACGACGCGATCAGCACAAGCAGCGCAATCAGCATAAACCAGTTAAATTCAAATCCGCCCAGCTTCAGAATAAATGCTTTTTTGGCCTGTCCGTATGCCACGGTAGAAGAGACATTGTCCACGCTTTCCGCTGTGTTAATCGCTCTGACAAGAACGACCGCGGCTGCAGGAGCCAGCAGATTTAACGCAGTCCCGACCAGCGTCTGGTCTGCGTTAAATTTAATGGCAGCCACGCCAAGCAGCAGGGAAAAAATCATGCCGCACAGGACGCATGCCAGGATCACCAGCAGGATAATAACCGGAGCAGGCGTGCCGGATGGCAGGTATTTCATGGTAAGGGCGCCGCCCAGTGCGCCGATGACCATGATCCCTTCCAGACCGATATTGATCACGCCGCCATGCTCGGAAAAGCATCCGCCCAGAGCGACCAGAACGAGTACGGAAGCAAAGATTAACGTATACTGAATCAATAATAACATTATGCCGCGCCCCCTTTCTGCTTTTGCTTTTCATCTCTTTTATCCAGATACCGGTTCAGCCATACTTTAAAAAACAGTACAAAGCCGCACAGATAAATGATAAACGCGGAGATCAGATCCGAAATCTGGGAACAGTACATCGTCTTATCCACATACGTACCGCCGCTTGTAATGTGCTGGATAAAATACGACGAAAAGACTGCCCCGACCGGATGGGAACCGCCTAAAAATGCCGCCGCGATACCGTTAAATCCCATTGCTGGCACAGACGTCTGCTGTACCATCCACTGCTCGATACCGGTCAGATAAAATATCCCGGCTCCGAACCCGGCCAGTCCTCCTGCAATGACCATCGTTAAAATAATATTTCTTTTTTCCCTCATGCCGCAATATTTCGCCGCATTTTTATTCATGCCGGTAGCTTTTAATTCATAGCCAAATTTGGTCTTTTCCAGTACCACCCAGACAAGCACTGCCATAATTACCGCAAGCGGCAGCCCGATCGTCACGAACTGGTTTTTGGAAAACAGCTGGTCCAGGCCCAGATTTGGCAGCAGTGCGCTTTTATTCGTACTGGAAAGCGGTTTTGTGTAAGGGGTCGACTGTTCTTTTACGTTGGTAAGCAGCATATTTACGCTGTAAAGCCCGATCCAGTTCAGCATGATGCAGGAAATAACCTCGTTTACGTTAAAATATGCTTTCAGTGCGCCTGAAATACCACCGGCTGCAGCCGCTGAGATGACTGCGGCAATCAGACACACATACCACGGCATACCAAACTTTAGTCCGCAGTAAAGGCAGGCGCCGACACCGATCACATACTGTCCTGCCGCTCCGATATTAAATAATCCAACCTTCCACGCAAACAGCACGGACAGGGAGCACATCAGCAGGGCAGAGGATTTGACCAGTGTCGTTCCAAAATACATTTTTGCCGCGGCTGCGCTTGGATAATACAGGAAATTTTTTAATATGGCGGCAATTGCTTTTCCGGCTCCGCCCGGATTGATCATCAGCAGGACCAGATAACCGATCAGCAGGCCCGTCATAATACAAAGCAGGGAACCGATAATTGTCTGAAAACCGCTGTTTTTTAACAGGGATTCTTTGTTGCGCTGTTCCTGATTCATCTGCTTACCCCCTTTCTTCTGGAGCCTGCCATGTAAAGGCCCAGTTCTTCTACAGTTACTTTTTTCGGGTCAAATTCTCCGACAATTTCCCCTTCGTACATGACAAGAATCCGGTCGGACACATTCATGACCTCGTCCAGCTCCAGACTGACGAGCAGCACGCCTTTTCCAGCGTCTCTCTGCGCGACGAGCTGCTTGTGGATATATTCGATCGCGCCAACGTCCAGTCCGCGCGTTGGCTGTACCGCGACGAGCAGCTCCGGATTTTTGTCAATTTCTCTGGCTACGATCGCTTTCTGCTGGTTGCCGCCAGACATGGCTCTGGCCTTTGTAACCGGCCCCTGCCCGGAACGGACGTCATATTGCCCGATCAGACGGTTCGCATATTTACGGATTTCCTTTCGCTTTAAAAAGCCGGCTTTACTTGTAAACTGCGGCTCAAAATACCTCTGCAGTACGATATTATCTTCCAGGGAATAGTCCAGTACAAGCCCGTGCTTATGTCTGTCCTCCGGAATATGGCTCATACCGGAAGTCAGCCGTTCCCGGATCGGCATATGGGTAATGTCCCTGCCGTTCATTTTTATCATACCGCCCTGTAACGGCTCCAGCCCCGTAAGTCCATAGACAAATTCGGTCTGTCCGTTGCCGTCGATTCCCGCGATACAGACGATTTCTCCGCGGTGCACCTGCAGGGATACATTGTTTACAGCATTTTTTTTATGATGCTTTGACGCGACAGTCATTCCACGGATATCCAGCACGACTTCCTTTGGCACGGCAGGCTTTTTCTCGACGACAAAGCTGACGTTGCGTCCGACCATCATGGCAGAAAGTTTTTCCGGCGTCGTATCTTTTACCTGTACAGTGCCGACATATTTTCCCTTGCGGATCACGCTGCATGTATCTGCCGCCTGCATAATTTCCGCCAGCTTATGGGTAATAAACAAAATGCTCTTGCCTTCCGCAGCCAGATTTTTCATAATCGTCAGAAGCTCCTGGATTTCCTGCGGTGTGAGCACGGCAGTCGGCTCGTCAAATATGAGGATTTCATTATCGCGGTAGAGCATCTTTAAAATCTCTGTCCGCTGCTGCATACCGACCGTAATATCCTCGATCAGGGCGTCCGGATCGACGGCAAGCCCGTATTTTTCTGAAAGTGCGACTACTTTTTTGCGCGCTTCGTCTTTTTGCAGCAATCCCCCTTTTGTCGTTTCCACCCCAAGAATGATGTTGTCCAGAACGCTGAAACATTCCACGAGCTTAAAATGCTGGTGTACCATGCCGATTCCAAGCTCGTTCGCGTCGTTTGGATTCTGAATGGTGACTTTTTTTCCATCCTTGTGAATCTCACCTTCTTCCGGCTGATACAGGCCGAACAGCACGCTCATCAGGGTAGATTTTCCTGCGCCGTTTTCCCCGAGCAGTGCATGAATCTCCCCCTTTTTTAATTGTAACGTGATGTTGTCGTTTGCAATAATCCCCGGAAATCTTTTGGTGATATTCAGCATTTCAATTGCATACTCAGCCATCCTTTCCTTCCCCTCCTCTCGTTTTTTGCGGCAGTATGATAAGGAATGATATCAAAAAGGAGCAGGTAAGCCCCGCTCCCTCTGCCATTGTAACCTTGTATATGCTGTTTATTTAATGCTGCCGTAGTCGTTTACTTTGATCGACAGTTCTGGCAGTGCAGTAATATCGTTTGATACGGTTACGTCCCCGTTAAACATTGCTTTTACAAGTGCACGGTAATCATCTTCGCTGAATCCTTCGCCCCACTGTGTCGTGCTGAGCGGAAGCTGTACAAAGTTTTCTTCAGGATTTTCAGAAACCAGACCAAGATTGTCGATCTTGCCTGCGTAATTGCTCCAGTTTCCAGCCTGAATGTCGGTAAGAACAGTATCTACCGTTGTTGCGAGTCCCTTCATTGCCGAGGTAACGGTCAGCCCTTCTTTTGATGCGTCGATAATCGGAGACTGGTCAGAATCCACACCGATGACTTTGCCGTCTGTCTTAACCGCAGCCTCTACCGCAGAGGTAAAAATACCGCCGCCACATGCAAATACGACTTCTACGCCCTTGGTACCATACCAGGTATCCATTGCCGCCGTAATATCAGCGTCCCCATAGAACTGTCCGCCGCATACATATTCCGCTTCAACTTCTTTTTCGATCCCGAGCTCTTTTGCAGCCGCATCCGCGCCCTGCAGATAGCCATAACCAAAACGGGTAACTGCCGGAACGGACATTCCGCCTAAAAATCCCAGATGCTTATAGCCCAGCTTAACAGCCGCATATCCTGCCATATAACCAGACAGCTCTTCCTGATAAGTACAGCAGTATACGTTATCGGAATGATAGTATTCTTTTACATCATAATTGTCCGGATTATAATCATAGCCTTCGCCGACACCCTTTTCCAGAAGATCACCGGCTCCTACGTCCAGAGCGATAAATTTTACGTCCGGATACATCTCAGCCTTTGCGACAACAGAAGCCGCAAACATATATCCTGGCATCATCAGTACATTGGCACCGCCGGCAACTGCCTGATCCACACTGGCGTTTCTGGCCTCATCCGAATCACTGTCCGGTTTGTAATAAGTGAACGGAATGTTGTTTTTCTCTGCCCATGCCTTGCTTGTCTCATAAGTAGTCTGATTAAAGCTCTGGTCTGTAATATCACCGGAGTCTGTAATCATGGCGATATTCATGTCCGATGCAGGTGTCTGATCGCCGCCTTCTTCCGCGCCGCTGCCATCGTCTGACGCTTCCCCGCCATCCGCTTTGCTGTCGCCAGCGTCTCCGCCGTCGGTGCTGCCTTCCTCCGAAGAGGCCTTGTTATTATCTGCATTATCCCCGCCGGAGCCGCATGCAGCCATAGAAAATGCCATCATTCCTGCAAGCAGTACTGCCAAAATTTTCTTTTTCATCAATCAATATCCTCCCTTGAATTATTAAGCCAGCAGACGGAGACTGGCTCCGCACTGTCTCATACGCCTATCATGACATATGTCCCAAAATCCAGATAGGACTCGTGTCCCTTTTTTGCAATTTATTTAAATTTCGTTGAATATATACAGAAATACATTGGCTTTTTTAGCTATATTTACCAAGACCAATCCAGGCAAAGAGATTTATGTCCTTTTTCAGGTCAGGAATCCCATGCATAGTTTCCGAAAGTACAGACATACTGGTTTTATGAAGAAAAAGCAAAGAACCGCATCCGTGTTATTATACAACTTTATCGGACTTACCGTTGCCATTGGCGGATGGCTGTGGGAGACGCTGGTTTTTCTTGTAAAAGACCAGCGGTTTGTCAACCGCGGATTTTTATACGGTCCGTATCTTCCGGTATATGGTATGGGAGCCGTACTGCTTTCCATACTGTTTTACCACAAAAAAATCACGGTCATGATCACGTACGCACGTCTTAAGAGCGCTGACTATCCGCGGGAATTTTATTCCGGCAGCCTGTATGCCCGCCTGCGGCACCTCATCAGGCAGGCTGGGCTCCGCCGCAGAATCCCGCGATTTACCAGTGTGTCCTTACAGCCGCAAAAAGAGAGGGTGCCGGCAAAGAAGGGCAGGAGGATCCTTGCGGATATCCGCGTATTCCTGATCAGTATGTGCGGAGGCTGTCTGACAGAACTTGCCACCGGATGGCTGCTGATGCATGGATTTCACCGCAGGTACTGGGACTATCGTGGATATCCGCTGAATCTTGGCGGATATATCTGCCTGTTTTCTGCACTTGGATTCGGAATAGTTGGAGTCTTATGGATGAAATGGGCCGGTCCGTTTCTCATCCGTACATGGGAAAGACTGCGCTTTTCTGTGCAGATTCTGATGATCGGTCTGTGTGATCTGATTTTTGTGACAGATGTTATTTTTTCACTGATGCATCCAAATGAGGGGGAATATATTACGTTTTCTATGGTTGTGTTTTTTTTTCGGGAGTGCCAGGCAAAAATTAGGCGATAGCGGGTTACGTAACTGATTTTTAAAAGGCGCTATCGGAGAAAAAGTGATGTAGCAGTTTTCGGCAGAAAAAAATAGTGTAAATGACCGGACTTTCTGGTACAATATATTGAAAGAAAATGTATCATACGATAATTAAGGAAGGTGGTGCCTGTTATGTCAACATTACAAAATCAGATCACACAATCTCTGGATGGGCTTTCGGATGACAGTCTGAGGTTTATTCTTGAAATGATACAGCGATTTGTGCTGCCATCGGAATCAAGGAGTATGAGTATAAATTATAACATTGCAACACAGGAGAAAAGACGTAAGCTTGGAAGCATGAAAGGGCAGAAGTTTATTGCGGACGGTCACGATATAGACGAGTGTAATGACGAAATTGCCAGATTGTTCGAGGTGGATGACTGATGAAGATTTTGCTTGATACACATATTGCAATATGGTCAGTATTGGATTCGGATGAATTGTCGGACGCAGCAAAGGCAATGATACTTGATGAGAACAATGAAATTTATTACAGTGTCGCTTCCGTGTGGGAGATTACAATTAAACATATGGTTCATCCGGAAACATTTTTATACAGTGGGAAACATCTCGAAAAAGGGTGCGAAGAGAATGGTTTTGTTTCGTTGCCAATATTTAATAAACATGCGGCTGAGTTAGAAACCCTGGTACGTCCAAAGGATGCTCCACCGCATAAAGACCCTTTTGATAGGATTTTGCCTGCACAGGCCAAATCAGAAGGGATGAAGTTTATGACACATGATGCTTTGATTTTATATTATAACGAATCATTTGTTATTCGTGTTTAATATGAGTGCAGTGATTGATGTTTTTGTGACAGTTTTAGACTTTACAGGGCACCAGCGGATAATCATAAATATTTACTCTGACTGTATCGGAAAAAGAGTAAATAGCAGGCGCAGCGGCCTGTTCCATGTCATACACAAGGATAGCCTGTTTTATTGGATCAACGATCCAGTATTCACGGACGCCAGCTTTCCGGTACAAAGAAAGTTTTGTATTATAGTCCATGTCCCTGCTGCCTGGGGAAACGATTTCTACATTCCAATCCGGTACGCCATTACACCCATAGTCAGTTAGTTTGCTTTTGTCGCAGATTACAGAGATATCTGGTTCCAGGTATTTTGAATCGTTAGCGAACAGAAATACAGCGAATGGGGCTGGATAGATTCGGCATTCACCGTTGTTTTTGGCAATATGGTTTCCGATTGCCAGATGAAGAAATGATAATATATCCTGATGTTTCCGGCTGGGTGGCGCCATCCTATATAGCTGCCCGTCGATCAGTTCGGCGCGTTTTCCATCCGGCAGAGTATAAATATCATCAATCGTATAGAACTTCCTGTGTTAATGCTGGCATAATAACACTTCCTTTCCTGAATGATTCAGGTTTTATTGTCGGGATTATCCAGAGGACTGGTCTCAACCGTAATTTCAGCGTCCACTCCCGCGTCCTCTTCCCTGAAGCCGGCTTCTTCCGGCTGCTGTTCCTGCCCGGACCGGAGTCCGCTCAGTGTTTTGTCTTTGTATGCAGAGAAACTGCCCAGCCATTTTTTTATAGGCCGTTTCTGGTTTTCCTGACGGATTCTGCGCTCCTGTCTGCGGTCTTCTTTTTGCAGCTGTTTTTGCTCTTTCTTTTCCTGTTTAAAACGGGTTTTCTCGTTTTTGCGAACTTCCCGTTTTGCGATTTTTTCGATATCACCGATATGATTTCTGGCGTCCCGTACTTTTTTCTTTACATTCCGGTATGGACTATAGAGAAAATAAGAAATGACTGCAAATACAAGTATGCCTGTGCCAAAAAGGGTCGCATAGGGCAGGAACTGTTCATATTCCGGGTATCCCAGCTCAAAGCATACAAACATTACCATCATAACCGGAAACATCATCAGATACAAAAGCTTACACAGCCAGTCCACAATTTTGAAACGCTTTTTTTCCTGCGCCAGCAGCGCGCCTTCGATGCCGGTATATGCAAGCATAAATACACAGATTTCCGACTGAAAGCCATGCAGTATCCCGCATAGCAGAATCATTGCCGCAGACAGCAGAAACAGCGAAAATGCGCTGCCCTGATAATAAGCATTCTTATACTCCCTCATGCCCTCCAGTTTATCCTCAGAGATCCCGTGCAGGGCATAAATCTGTGCATTCATGCTTTCCTTAAATTCTTTGTTATATTTACTGGATGCTTCTGTCTGCTCCAGATTTTCATTTATTTTTCTCTGCAGTCTGTCTATAATCCGCTGTTCTTCCAGCAGCTGTGCCATAAGCGCGTCTTCGTTTTCCTGCCGCCTGCGCATCTGCTGGCGGATGTATTCGGTCTTTTGTACCCGCATGCTTTCTCTGACACCTTTTGTCACTGGAAGATATTCCAGGTTATTGATCGAAATGCTCTCTTCTTCTTTTTTGTTTACATCCATCATAAATCATCCTCTTACGTAACAGCTTATAAGTTTCCGATGGCCGGGTCCGCCTGTTTTACCGCAGCGAAATCTTTTGTGGCCGGGTCTGTCTGTTCATTTATTATTCTGATACCGTTTATTATAACATCATTTTTTTCATTCGTCATCTGTTATTCTTTATATATAATGCTGATGAAGATATTTTTCTTTTGTAGCAAGTCCGCCGCGGATATGCCGTTCTGATTTGTTGACATCCAGAACTTTTCTGACCTCAGCGGCTAAAGACGGATTCACCTGTGTTAATCGTTCGGTGCAATCTTTATGTACGGTGGATTTGCTGATGCCGTATTTTTTCGCTGCCTGACGCACAGTGGCATTGTATTGTATAATATAGTTTGCGATTTCAACCGCTCGTTCTTCAATATAATTTTTCAAAAGAAACCCCTGCAATCATTGTTATTACAATGTATGCAGGAGACGGGGGTTCTATGTCTTTTAATCTCCATATTTCCGCTCCTTATTATTGTGTGTAGACACTTTTTTTAGTA